>NZ_JBHMFS010000023.1:0-73436 GCF_051433165.1 Falsiroseomonas sp. E2-1-a4
CCTAGGGCACCCTGAATCCCGGCATCTCAGACACCTCCGTCGCTAGCCTCGGGTGTCCACTGAACAGATCAACCCCAGTTGGCTTTCTGCCCGACCGTGTCACGGGCCCGAAAGAAGTCACCTGTAGGCGGCTTGCAATCCCGGCTCGGCATGGTAAGAACCAGCCGCGGTTGGGACGCGGGCGTAGCTCAGGGGTAGAGCACAACCTTGCCAAGGTTGGGGTCGAGGGTTCGAATCCCTTCGCCCGCTCCAGTTTTTCCCAGCCAAATCAAGCATTTACAGCCTGCCCTGTGGGGCCGCCTACCCGGAACGTTTGCTCCTGGGGGCCGGATAGGGTGCCGTTTTTCAGTGGCTGTAGGCGGTTTTGGGCGAACTTCAGCGAACAAGCCGGCTGGCGCGGCGGTGGCCTATGCGCAGGTGGGTGTGATCGGGATTGGACGGGCCGATCAATCTGCAATCGCTGCGGCTCTACGGCCGCCAGAGGCTGCGCCCGCGGTGCTGAACGGCACGCCGCTGTTGACCGGGGCGCTGTTCGGCTCAGGGCGACGGGAGCTTGCCGCAGAGGTGTCCTGGGATCTGCCGAGCCTCGCGCCGGGGGCGACGGCGCTCATCGACGTCACGGTGAACGGGGCGCGCGCCGGCGACTTGGCGTCGGCGTCGCTGGTTTCGTCGACGCGCTTCGTCGAGCTCGACGCTGCGGTGTGGTCGAACAACACGGTGCGGGTGATGGCGCGGAACATCTCCGCGGCGACGTTCGACCTGGCGGCAGCGACGCTGTCGGTGAGTGTGGTGAAGCGGCGGGTGCCGTAGCCAATGCTCTGCTCAACTTATTAATAACAAATGTCTGCGGAGGGTCATCACCCGGTAAAGGGTGCGCCTCACCTGCCTACTGCTCCGGGTTGTCTGTTGCGCCGGCGAAGAAATTAAGCTCGTAGTTGCAATAGAAGCCGAGGCGGCGGTGCGACGGCCGGCGCCCCGCAGCAGCGTGGGGCGAGCGTTGCAGCAGAGCACCATCGTACCAAGACCGATGCAGCAGGCCAGATGCGGCGCATGGCACCGGCCGATGCTGCCGGGCTCCTCCATTCAGTCAGGCAAATCTCCCGCTTGGAGCGCGCGGCGACCGAGCACGGCCTCGTGCATCTGGCGGGAACCGCTTCCGCGCCTGTTCTAAACAGCGCGCGGGAACAAAAGCTCGAATTCGGTCCCCTTACCCGGCGTGCTGTCGAGCCGCACATGCCCACCCGAGCGGCGCATCAGGCGGCTGACCATCGCAAGGCCGAGCCCAGTGCCCGCGCCGCGCGGCTTTGTCGTGAAGAAGGCATCGAAGACTCGGGCTCGCACTTCAGGCGGCATGCCGGTGCCGGTATCGCGTACGGTGATCGAGACGTAGTCCCCGGGCGGCAGGCCCGGGCGCAGAGCATCGCCTTCGTCAAGCGAGACATTGCACATGTTGATCACCAGGCGCCCACCGGTAGGCATGGCGTCGCGCGCGTTGATTGAGAGGTTCAGCAGGGCCGTCTCCAGTCCGCCTGCCTCGACCATGGTCGACCAGCGGACGTGGGGCACCTCCAGCAGCAGCTCGATGGCATGACCGACGGAGCCGCGCAGCAGCTCCTCCATACCGAGCACAACCTCCGCTGGCACGATCCGTTCGGGCTCGGGCGATTCGCCGCGGGCGAGGGCGAGAAGCTGGTGCACCAGGCCTCTCGCACGCGAGCCCGCCTCCGCCGTCTCGGCCGCGATGCGCTGCTGCAAGCGGTCCGATGCACCCCGCTCCAGCATGCGCAGGCCCGACATCATTGCCTGAAGGACATTCGCGAAATCATGGCTGAGGCCGCTGGTCAGCTCGCCGATGGCCTCCATCCTCTCCGCATGACGCAGCGCCTCCTCGTTGCGCCGCGCCTCGGTGATATCGAGGTGCATCAGCACGGCGCCGCCCGCCCCGTCACCGCTGAGAGCAGCCGGCACTGCGACCAGGCGAAACCAGCGCTCCTCGCCGCTGGACGGGTCGCAGGTGTAGCCGTAGTCGCGCTCGAAGCGTCCCTGCCGCCCGGCGAGCAGCTCGCGCAACGCCGCCGCCACCACGGCGCCTTCCGGTTCGCCCGCTGCCGCGGCCGCGTCGCAGGCCGCGATGTAGTTCCGACCAACGCAGGCCTCTGTGCACTCCAGGCCGTTCCGCTCCCCAAAGCGCCGCCAGGCTTCGTTTACCGCCAGGATGCGGCCCTCCGGATCCAGCAACGCCACATGGGCCGGCAGCGCATCGAGGATCGCCGCCTGTTGCATGGCCATGCGGCGCAGCTCGCGTTCGCGTGCCTTGCGATCAGACACGTCGCGGAGGATCGCCGTAAAGTGGCGGCGCTGGCCGATGCCCCGCCATTCTGCGATGGAGAGATCGAGCGTGATGCGTGTGCCATCTCCGCGGAGCCCCTCCACCTCGCGCCCTACGCCAATGATATGCCGCTCACCTGTTCCGAGGTAGCGCGCCATGAAATCGTCATGGCCGGCGCGGTCCGGTTCCGGCAGGAGGATGCGCACGTTGTGCCCCACCATCTCGCCGACGTGCCGCATAAAGATGCGCTCTGCAGCGCCGTTGGCCGACAGGATGGTTCCGTTCTCGTCGCTCACAATGATCGCGACAGCCGCAGTGTCCACCACGGCGCGGTAACGGGATTCCGCCTCGCGCTCGGCCGAGACGTCGAGCAGGACCGCGACCGCGCCCATCACTACGCCCGCCGCATCGCGGATTGGGGCGGCGGAGTTCAACGTCGGACAAATGCCGCCCCCGTCAAAGCGCTCAATGTCAACGGGCTCGCCGATGGTCGTCTCACCCTTGCGAAGCGCTCGTACCACGGGCCAGTCGTCGGGGAGGAGCGGCTTGCCGGTCGCGGGCCATCGGGCGCGCCAGGCGGCATAGTCGGGGATCTTGTCGGTTGCGACCACGCCGCCCCAGATCCGTGCCAACTCCGCATTGGTCTCTAGCAACCGGCCATTCGCATCTGTCACCGCCACCCCGACCGGCAGGCTGGCGAGCACCGCCTGAAGCCGGCGCCGCTCGGCGTGCGCCTCCGCGTCGGCATGGCGTCGTGCCTCCTCCGCCACGTGGCGCGCCGTGATGTCGATGAACAGCGTCGCGAAGCGCCGCGGCCCGGTACGGTAGGCATGCGCCTCGTACCACCGCCCGAGGGCGGCAATAGGGCCCTCAACATGCGCCGGCTCGCCACTCTCGGCGACACGGCCATAGGTTTCGATCCACATCTCTTCGATATCGGGGATTACCTCGCGGACGGTTCGGCCCAGCGCCGCGGCGGACGAGATGCCGCTCAGGCGTTCGAATGCCGGATTGACCTCGAGGAAGCGGAAGTCCGCCGCCCGGCCGTCAGGACCAGAGATGAGTTCGCAGAGCGCAAAACCCTCATGCATCTGCTCGAAGGTGCTGAGGCAACGATCTTCGTTCGCGCGCGGCGCGCCTTCAACAATCGTGTCGTCAACCGAGCGGTTTCCGGCATCAGCAATGTTCTGGCGGACGCCCGCACTCTCCCCGTCGGTGACTGAAACCGGGGGCGCCGATCCCAAATCCTCGGCGCCATCTCTGGCCACAACCGTCATGGCGGCACACTCCCGCTTAGGCTGGCCAGGCTCGCTTCGTCGTCGTCCTGCCCCAGTATGTTCAACCGATATGCAATGGTGCGGCCGCGGTTACAGTTCTCGCAACATATTCCTGCAAGCAGCGGCCTGACTGAATGCCCGGTTCACCAAAACAGGATCAAACAGCGACAGATGATGCATGGCGATTCAGCACCCTTATGTTTCCGTCGGATCGCGATAGGCCAGCAGCCGCAGGGCGTTCGCCACGACCAGCAGGGTGGATCCCTCGTGGAACACCACCGCCGCGCCGAGCTGCAGGCCGGCCAGCGTCGCCGGTACCAGCACGGCCACCATGCCCAGACTGATCCACAGGTTCTGCCGGATGATGCGATTGGTGGCCCGGCTCAGGCCGATTACGAAGGGCAGGCGCGTCAGGTCATCACCCATCAGCGCGACGTCGGCCGTTTCCAGCGCCACGTCTGACCCGGCCGCCCCCATGGCGATGCCGACTGTCGCATGGGCCATGGCGGGCGCGTCGTTCACGCCGTCGCCGACCATCGCCACATCCTGCTCGGCCCGAAAGCGCTGGATGGCCGCGACCTTGTCCTCCGGCATCAGGTCGCCCCAGGCCTCGTCCAGCCCGACCTGCTGCGCCACCGCCTCGGCGACCCGGGCATTATCGCCAGACATCATCACCATCCGCGAAATGCCAAGCTTGCGCAGGCGCAGGATTACCCCGGCGGCGGCATCCCGCGGCGTGTCCATCAGGCCGATGGCGCCGAGATACTGCTCCCCCCGCCGGACGACCATCGTGGTGCGGCCACGCTGCTCCAGGTCGGCGATCATGGCCTGGATCTCTGCCGTCAGCGGTGGCCCGTCGATCTCCGCGAAAAGCACGGCCTTGCCGACATGGACGGGATCGGCGCCGATCCTGGCCGAGAGGCCGCGGCCGGTGATGCTGCGCAGGTCCTCGGCCGCCGGCACCGGTACCTCCGCGCCCAGCCTCGCCCGTCCATCGCGGACGACGGCCGCGGCGAGGGGGTGGTCGCTGAGCGCCTCGACGGCGACCGCGACCGTGAGCAGGGAAGGCTCGTCAACGCCCGGGGCGGGGAGCACATCTGTCACCTTCGGCTTGCCCTCGGTCAGCGTACCCGTCTTATCGAAGGCGATGGCGCCAAGCTTGCCGAGGTTCTCCAGCGGTCCGCCGCCTTTCACCAGGACGCCACCACGCGCGGCGCGCGCGATGCCGGACAGCACCGCACTGGGCGTCGAGATCGCCAGCGCGCAGGGGCTGGCGGCAACCAGCACCGCCATGGCGCGGTAGAAGCTCGCGCCGAAGCTTTCGTCGATCACGACCCAGGCGAAGAGCAACACGACGACCGAAACCAGGACGATTGGTACGAAAATGCGCTCGAACCTGTCGGTGAACCGCTGGGTGGGGGATTTCTGCGCCTCGGCCTCGTTCACCATGCGCACGAGGCGCGCCAGCGAGCTGTCCGCCGCCAGTCGGGTGACCTGTACTTCCAGCGCGCCGGCGCCGTTGATGGTGCCGGCGAATACGCGGTTTTCCGCCAGCAAGCCTTCGGGGCGGCCTGCGGCCCGTCCCGCGTCGTCAACCGCGCGCTTGTCCACCGGCACGCTTTCCCCGGTGATGGGCGCTTGGTCGACGCTGCTTTCGCCGAGGGCCACGAAGCCATCGGCGGGAATGCGAGTGTTCGGGCGGACGATGATTGTGTCGCCGATGACAAGCTCCGCTACGGGTACTTCCTGCACCGCACCGTCACTTCGGCGTTCCGCGGTAGGTGGCGCCAGGTGGGCCAGGGCTTTGATCGCCCGCCGGGCGCGCCCCATGGCGTAGTGTTCAAGCGCGTGCCCCATACTGAAGAGGAACAGCAGCAGCGCGCCCTCAGCCCATTTGTCCAGCGCAGCCGCCCCCGCCGCGGCAACCAGCATCAGCGTGTCGATCTCGAAGCGGCCGAGACGCAGGGTGTCGATGGCCTGGCGCAGCGCGAAATAGCCACCGAAGCCATAGGCACCAACATAGAGCGCGACAGGGAGCCAGGCGGGCAACGCGGCAATCCAGGAGGCCGCATAGCCCGCGATCAACAGCGCCCCGCCAAGCAAGGCAAAGATGAGTTCGGTGTTCGAACCGAAAGGGCTACCATGCTCGTGGGCTGGTTCGACTTCGTGGTTTGGCGCGCCGTCCTTAATCCGGACTCCCATGCCGGTTAGCGCGCTTCGCAGGGCGGCCTCGGACGTGGCGGTGCGATCAAACTCGACCCGTACCGGCCCGGCAGCGGAGGCATCGGCCTCCATGACGCCCGGAAGTTCAGACAGAAGGTCGGTGACGGTGCGGGCGCGGCGTTCATGCTGCAGCCCTTCCACCTCCCACAGGACATGGCCGAACCGCTGTGTCAGTTCGGCGCCGGCACTGCGGGCGATTGCTCGCACTTGGGCCAGGCTGGCCACGGCGGGATCATAGTCGACGCATAGCTGGGCTGGGTGTTCGCCCGAGGCGGGGAGAAGGTGGGCTAGCCCAATGCCATCACGGCCGTTCAGATCATTGATGAGGCGCCATACGCAGGGATCCGTTTCGCCTGGGGCGTCGGGAAGGAGGATGGCAAGTTCGAGCTTGATCTGTTGCGGATGCCTGGTGGTCATTTCCGAACAGCCTGCATGCGCCGCCCGGCCGGCAGGTCCGCGCCGCCGCAATCCGCACGCGTGCCGTGGTCGCCTGGCCCGGTTGCGTACGTCTTGTAGCGGTGCATGGGCCAAGCTCCCGACTGTTGCCGCAAAATAGCCGATCGTGGGGGCTGCCAACCTCGCGACTGATCAACTCCAAAGTGCACTCCCCAGGAAGATCAGCGGCAATCACACGGGCAACAATGGACCGAGGGCAATTCCTGGATGTGGCGGACGAAACTTCCCAACCGCTGGTCGAAGAAGGTCCACGTTTTTTCGTCCTTTTCCCAGCTTCTGGCTTTGATCTGAAGCAAGGCTTTCGGCTGCGGTTCGCGCGCATGATTGGCTCTCGGGACCCGCAACCCGGGCAAAAGTGAGACGAGCAAACCATCCATGAGGACGCCGAAATGACGATCAAGGATATTGGTCCAGAGCCGCTGTCTTTCGACATCGAACGCGCAACCAAGGAGAATGGCGCCTATCGTTCCGTTGCCTGGAGCGGGCGCTATCTGCAGGTCACGCTGATGTCGATCCCTGTCGACGGCGATATCGGCCTTGAGGCGCATCCGGAAACGGACCAGTTCCTGCGAATCGATGCTGGCCAGGGCCGCGTCCAGATGGGCCCGGCAAAAGACGACATGCCCTTCGAGAAGGACGTGTCGGACGGCTGGTGCGTTCTCGTGCCGGCCGGAACCTGGCACAACATCACCAACATCGGGCCGACACCGATGCAGGTCTACGCGATCTACGCACCCGCACATCACAAGCCCGGCAAGGTGCAGGCCACAGCGGGGGCGGCCGAAGCGGACCAGGACGACGAGCCGGCCGCTTGGTCAGTGCAGAGCAACGTCGTGCTCGACAAACATGGGTGACGGCACTCCAGCTTCGGCCCGGCAGTTGCAGTGCGCTTCTGCTCCAGTTCAAAGATCGCTCGTAAAGCTGCGACGCAGTGTGTCGCGGTCGTGAAGCGCCACGATTGGGACTGGGCTGGCCGTGGATTGATCTTCAGATCAAGCGCGAAGCCCGCTGTTCAGGCGATGGACACGCTACCAGCTGCTGCAGCGGCAACAGACCAGCAGATCGCCATAAGCAACCTCGCACGCTGATTATGCGTTGACGCATATGATATTAGGCGTGGCAGAGGGCCTCATTGGGAAACCAGCTTGTTGCCAGCTTTCCGGCGAAAGTTGTGCGGCAAGTTCGATGACTGGACATGGAATGACGCCACCCGCGCCGACGGGCTTGTAACCTTGGCTCTTCGTGGCACCGCGCGGTGTCGCGATCGGCCTTCTGCAATTGGCGGCTCAGCGCAGCCGACACACGCCTTGCGGGATAAGGATCTGAGCCGTGGCCCTGGTATTCGAGCGCATTCAAACGGGAGGTATCGCCGTCCTGTCGTACATGATCGGAGACGACAGCAACGGCGTCGCCGCCGTCGTGGACCCGACCTGGGATGTCGACAAGTACGTCGAGATCGCCCGGCAAAAGAACCTTACGATCACTCACATCTTCGAGACGCATATCCATGCCGATCTGGTCAGCGGGGCGCGTGAGCTGTGCGCCCGGATGGGTTCGGCAAAGATCTTCCTGAGCCAGGAAGGTGGCGCGCAGTACGGCTTTGAGCACGAAAAGGTTCAGGACGGCGACCGCTTCGAGATCGGCAAGACCCTCATCACGGTCAGGCACACGCCGGGCCACACGCCGGAGCATGTCGCATTCCTCCTTGCGGAACGGACCCGGCCGGACACGCCATGGGGTGTCCTAACCGGCGATTCCCTGTTCGTGAGTTCGGCGGGGCGGCCGGACCTGCTCGGCGAGGACGAAAGTCAGAAGCTGGCGGAGCAGCAATTCCATACGCTGCGGGATTTCTACATGGCCCTGCCCGACGGCGTCCTGATCTACCCCGCGCACGGGGCCGGCTCACCCTGCGGCGCCGACATCGGGGACCGCCTGGAGAGTAGCATCGGCTACGAGCGGCAGCACAACGCCTTTCTCCAGTTTGAGGATGTACCGTCCTTCACTGAGTATGCGCTCAGCACCGCGCCGCCGGTGCCCCGGTACTACCCGCTCATGAAGCAGGTGAATGCCCGTGGGCCGGAGATCCTGGGGAACCTGCCGCGTGTTCCCGGCCTGCCGCCCAAGGCCTTCCAGCAGGCGATGCAGGACGGTGCGGCTGTGGTGGTGGATACGCGGTCCATGCTGGGCTTTGGTGGTGGCCACATCGAAGGCGCCCTGAACATCGGCGGCTCGCCGATGTTGTCTATCTGGGCCGGCTGGCTGCTGGACCCGGAAAAGCCAATCCTGCTGGTGCTCGACAGCGACACCAAGCTCGAGGACGTCGTCAAACTCTTCCTGCGGACCGGCTACACCAAGTTCGCCGGCTATCTGGTTGGCGGCATGAGTGCCTGGGACAACGCGGGATTCCGGCTCGACAAGGTCGGGCAGATCACGGTGCACGAGGTGCAGGAAGCCGGCGACGCCCTGCAGGTGATCGACGTCCGCGCACCCGATGAATGGAAAGGCGGGCACGTTCCCGGCGCGCACCACATGTTCCTGCCCGAGCTACGGGAAAAGGCCGCGGAGCTCGATCGTTCACGTCCGACCGCAGTCTATTGCGACAGCGGTTACCGCGCCAGCATCGGCACAAGCATTCTTCAGCAGGAGGGTTTCACCAAGGTTCACAACATCCCCGGCAGTTGGCAGGCGTGGACGAAGGCGGGGTTTCCGATCGAGGGGGCGGAGAAGTGAAACGATCGGCCACGGTTCTGCGTCATCGCGCCTGGCTTGCCCTTCTGTTTCTGGCGGTTCCGGTGGCCGCCGCCGCCGCGGACCCCGCGCTGGACGCGAGGAGCTATGCGGGCCCGGCCTGGTCGCCCTACCTGGTGGGAGCCGGCATCGGCGGGCTGGCCTGGGCCACCTTCTACTTCTCCGACAAGCCCATTGGCGCGTCATCCTTCTACGCCAGCGTCGCCGGCCTCATCGGCAAGCTGGTCGCTCCGCGGCGAACGGAGAGTCTGGAATATTTCAAGGAGAATGAGCCGAAGGTGAACTGGGGTTTCCTGTTCGTGGTTGCCGCCATTCTGGGCGCCGCAGCGGCGGCATGGCCGGTGGGCGAGCAGACCAACCGATGGATACCCGAGATGTGGGATGCCCGCTTCGGCGACAGCATTGGCCTGCGTGGGGCCTTCGCCTTCGCGGGCGGTGTGCTGATGGCGTTCGGCGCGCGCTTGGCAGGCGGCTGCACCAGTGGGCACGGCATCAGCGGCACCTTGCAGCTGAATGTCGCCTCCTGGATCGCGGTGATCTGCTTCTTCATCGGCGGCGCCTTCGTCGCAGCCCTTCTTTTCAGGACTTGAAACGATGGTGGAGGCTGTCAAAACCGGCAAGCCCGTTGATGCGGCCGCAACGCTGAAGGGACGCACCATCATCCAGGGCGTCGTCTTCGGATTTGCCTTCGGCTTCCTGCTGCAGAAGGGCGGCGTCGGCACCTATCACATCCTGATCGGACAGCTTCTGTTCCAGGATTGGACGGTCGTGAAGATCATGGTGAGCGCGATCATCGTCGGCATGGTCGGCGTGTTCGCCCTGCACCATTTCGGCATGGCCAAGCTGCACATCAAGCCGACACGCCTGGGGTCCAACATACTGGGTGGCCTCGTGTTCGGCGCAGGCTTCGCCCTGATCGGCTACTGCCCAGGGACCGCTGCGGCCGCGCTCGGCCAGGGAAGCTGGGACGCACTCTTCGGCATGGCAGGGCTGGTGGTCGGATCCTGGGTCTATGCGGAATCCTCCGGCCGCCTGAAGCAAACGGTCGAGACGTGGGGCGATCTCGGGAAGCTGACGTTCGATGCAGCCCTGCACGTACCCCGCAAGCTGCTGGTCCCGGCGGTAGCAGGAATGCTGGCCATATTTCTCGCCGTTCTCCATGTCCTCGTCGAGCGTTGAGCGCCAGGCAACCAGGCTGCCAGGCGAGGATGATGGGCCTCCCGGTTCCTTGCGGCGGACCCTCGCCGAGGACCGCACGGTGCTGGCAGCGGAGCGCACCTTTGCCGCCTGGCTGAGAACCGGCCTCGCCTTCCTGGGCGGGGGCCTGGCGACGCAGGGCTTCCTTGCCGATGTCATGGGATCCTGGCCGCTCCACCTGCTCGCCTCCACGCTCATCCTGTGCGCGCTGGCGTGCTTCGCCGCGGCCGGGTGGCGCGATCATTGGGTGCGGCGACGCCTGGCGCAGCCCCACATCACCCTGCTGCCCCGCATCGTGACACTGGGGCTGTCGATCCTCCTGACCGTGGTTGCGGGACTCGCGGCAGGGGCGCTCTGGATGGGGTGAACAGGCGGGTCACACGGCGCTGATCGCAGCCGGGGTGTCGAACGCCGCAGCCTCGGGCCTGGAGTCCCGCAGATATCGTTCCAGCGCATCGATGGCGCGGATCGGAAGATCGTGCCGGTCGCGCCCGTACCGCGCCGGAACGCCCTGTGCCGTCACATAGGCCGCGCGGTAGCGCCGCCCGGCATCGAGCGGTGCGCCCTCGGCGAAGGCACGGTCGATCCGGTGGCCCAGGGGGTTCTCGATCTTGAATGCGAGTTGCAGCCCGAAGCAGCGCTTCGCATACCCACCCATCTGCGCGTAGGGATCGGCGGCGAAGGTGTTCTCCAGGTTGTCCTCCAGCATCGCCAGGATTTCCGCGCCGGTCAGCTCCACGGTCGAGACCGGGGGGTTGGTCGGGATAATGTTCCAGAGATCGCTCACCGTGACCGGACCCGGCGGAACGGGCGCGCCGTAGCGCCAGCCGTTCGAGAAGGCGAGGCCCGTTCCCGCAGCGGCGGCAATGGCCCGCAGCAGCAGGGTGTCCATCGTCGCCTCGAGCATGGTGGTGCGGTCCAGCCCGATGGATGTCTGGCCCACCACCCGGTCGAGCATGGCGCGGTGCGGCGCCATGATGCCCTCCACGATGGCCTGCATGGCAGGGTCCGGCTCGATCGTTTCGTCGACCGGGATCAGACGGTGGTCGGCCGCGGCGATCCCGCCCTGCTCGCCCAGCGTGAGATCGAGCCGCCCGATGAACGAGCCATGGCAGCCCGACTGCATGATGATCGCGCCGCCGGCTTGGATTGGTTGGCGCAGCCGGTTGTGGGTGTGACCGCTCAGCAGGACATCGATTCCGGGTACGCGACTGGCCAGCTTCACGTCCTGCGGCAGGCCGAGATGGGAAAGAACCACGATGACGTCCGCGCCTTCCTCGCGCAGCCTGCGGATGTGGCCCGGCAGTTCCGCCTCCCCGAGGGTGAAGCGAAGCCCCTCGGCGAAATGCGGCGGCATGGTCTTGTCCACGATCGTCGCGGCGATGCCCACCACCCCGACCTGGACGCCGTCGCGGTCGAGCATGACGCTGGGCGGGAAGGCAAGGTTTCCGCCCGCCTTCTCATAGCAGTTGATCGCGAGCAGCGGGTGACGCAGGCGTGGCAGCAGAGTGCGGCGCAGGTGCTCCGGGCCCCAGGCAAACTCCCAGTGCGCCGTCATGGCATCCAGGGCGAGGGCGTTCAGCGGTTCGACCAGCGCCTCGCCCCTGGAATGCATCGCCGCGAAGGTGCCGTGCAGCGTATCGCCGTTATCAAGCGCGACCACGCCGCCCGGTCGTTCGTCCCGGGCACGGCGGAACAGCGTGGCGATCCGGGCGTAGCCGCCGAGCGTCGTGTAGCGCGGCCGGCCATCCGGCTCCCAGACGATCTCGGGATGGGGCTCGAGATAGCCGTGCGTGTCGTTGATCTGGAGGATCGTCAAGCGACGCTGCGACATGGGGCCCCTTTCCACTACCTGCGCACTGACAATCTCGATGGACGCACGTCCCTCAGCAACCTTCGAGGAGACACCGGGTTCATCACGCACATTGATGTTTCCGAGGTTCGGATGCCCCGCGACGACGCCCGGCCCGCAACGGTGCCATTGTGAAGATCGCCGCGGCAAAGCAGCGCAACGGCGCGGCACTGCGAGCCATTTCATGACCGCCCGTACCACCCCCACGATGGCCACGCCTTCCCGTGGCCTGGTCTGGGCTGGGGTGTTCTTCGGCCTGGGCTTGGGCGGCTTCTTCGACGGCATCGTGCTGCACCAGGTCCTGCAGTGGCACCACATGCTGACCAGCGCGGGCTACCCGGCCGACAGCTTGCACAACCTCGAGATCAACACGCTCGCCGACGGCCTCTTCCACGCCATCACCTATGTCTTCGTCGCGCTGGGCCTCCTGGTACTCTGGCGCAGCGCGCGAAGGGGGTTGCTGCGTTGGTCCGGCAGGCTGCTCGCTGGCTCCCTGCTGGTCGGCTTCGGGCTGTTCAACCTGATCGAGGGCATCGTGAATCACCACATCCTCGGCATCCACCACGTCAACGAAACGGTCCCACGCGAGCAGTGGTTCTGGTGGGACCTCGGCTTCCTGGCGTGGGGAGCACTCATGCTCGCCGTCGGCTGGATGCTCCTGCGGCGGGGGCTGCGCGAGACGGCGGCAGGCGCTCTTGCCCCAATTTCCGACGCGCTGTGACCGCCCACCACCCAACATCAAGGATGCCCCAAATGCCATGTTCCCTCGCGCACGCAGCAGCGTTCTCCCTGGCCCTCCTTCTGCCGGCCGCCGCCCTTGGTCAGGCGGACAACGGCATGTCGCTGGCGGAGCGCTTCCAACGCCTTGACCGGGACCGCAGTGGCTTCGTCACCTGGGACGAGGCCCGCCCGCAGCGTGAGGCGGAGCACGGGCGGCTCGACCGCAACGGCGACGGAGTCCTCACGCCGGATGAGTTCGAGGACCGCGCGCTGCCCTTCGCGGCCTTCGATGCGGACCGCGACGGACGGGTCACCTCGGCGGAATACCTGGCCAAGCATCAGGAGATGTTCGCAGGCTCCGACACGGACGGGGACGGGCGCATCTCGCTTGAGGAGTTCACGCGCGTTCAGGACGCCATGCGCAGCGCACCCCGCTGAGGGCCGCCGCCTGAGGTTGGAACGAGCAGCAGGCCGAGGTGGGCACCGCAGCGACGCGTTGAGGTTATCATGCCGGCCCGAAGTTTCGGTGTTCGCTAGTATCATTTTGTGAGACTCGTCTCAAGAACGCCAGCGAAGGTTGGATTCCGGTTCCCACCGCTGCTCCAATGTTGAATGCCGCTGAGAACTGACCCGGTTTGGGGTGAAGTTGCCACTGAGAGTTGACCCATGTTCGGACGCTAGCCTCGGCCCTTTGGGCGGGGGCAGCGGGAGTGTTGGACATGGCGTTGTTGAGCGTTATCCGGCGCTGGCATTTCCGGCAGCACCTGTCGATCCGGGCGATCGCTCGCCGGACCGGCCTGTCGCGGAACACCATCCGCAAGTACCTGCGGTCCGAGGCGGTGGAGCCTGTTTTCAGGACGCCCGATCGCCCCAGCAAGCTCGATCCCTTCGCCGAGCGGTTGGCGGCCTGGCTGCGGACGGATGCCCGCAGGCCGCGCAAACAGAAACGCACGGCCCGGCAGTTCCACGCGGAGCTGGCCGGGCTCGGCTATGATGGCTCGTACCGGCGGGTCGCTGCCTTTGTGCACGCCTGGCGGGACGACTGGCAGCGCCTGCAGCAGACCGCCGGCCGCGGCGTCTTCGTGCCGCTGGCCTTCGGCCCGGGCGAGGCGTTTCAGTTCGACTGGAGCGAGGAACATGCCGTCATCGGCGGCGAGCGCACCAAGCTGCAGGTCGCCCACCTCAAGCTTTGCCATAGCCGGGCTTTCCTGGTGCGGGCCTACCTCCTGCAGACGCACGAGATGCTGTTCGACGCCCACAACCACGGCTTTCGCGTGCTGGGTGGCGTGCCGCAGCGCGGCATCTACGACAACATGCGCACCGCCGTGGACCGGATCGGTCCGAGCCGCGAGCGGCAGGTCAATGCCCGCTTCCTGGCCATGGCGAGCCACTATTTGTTCGAGCCTGAGTTCTGCAATCCGGCTTCGGGCTGGGAGAAGGGTCAGGTCGAGAAAAACGTTCAGGACACCCGGCACCGGCTGTGGCAGCCCATGCCGCAGGTCGCCAGCCTGGAGGCGCTGAATGCCTGGCTAGAGCAACGATGCTTCGCCTTGTGGGAGGAGATCCCGCACGGCGCCGAACCCGGCAGCGTCGCCGCGGTCTGGCGGCAGGAGGTGGACTGCCTGATGCCGGTCCGACGGGTCTTCGACGGCTTCGTGGATGAGACCAAGCGGGTCTCGCCAACCTGCCTCGTGCACTTCGACCGCAACCGCTACAGCGTGCCCGCCTCCTTCGCCAATCGTCCGGTCAGCCTGCGGATCTATCCTGAGCGCATCGTGATAGTCGCCGAGGGAGCCGTGCTTTGCGAGCACCAGCGGATCATCGAGCGATCGCATGGGCAGGGCCGGACGGTCTATGATTGGCGCCACTACCTGGCCGTGGTCCAGCGAAAGCCCGGTGCCCTACGCAACGGCGCGCCCTTTGCCGAGCTGCCAGAGGCATTCCGGCAGCTTCAGCGGCAACTGCACGGCAGGTCAGGTGGTGACCGGGAGATGGTGGAGATCCTGTCCCTGGTGCTGCAGCACGACGAGCAGGCTGTACTGGTTGCCGTGGAGTTGGCGCTGCAGGCCGGAGTGTCCACCAAGACCCACATCCTGAACCTGCTGCACCGGCTGACCGACGGCACAGCCTCCCAGGTCCCACCGATCGAGGCGCCCCAGGCCCTGATGCTGGCGCAGGAGCCCAAGGCTAACGTCGCGCGCTACGACAGCCTGCGTTCGAGAAATGGAGGCCGCCATGCGTCATGACCCGGCGGCTGCCGCCGTCACCATCATGCTGCGCAGCCTCAAGATGCACGGCATGGCGCAGGCCGCGGCCGAGCTCACCGAGCAGGGCGCGCCCGCCTTCCAGAGCGCGATCCCCGTCCTGTCGCAGTTGCTCAAGGCCGAGATCGCCGAGCGGGAGGTTCGCTCCATCGCCTACCAGCTCAAGGCCGCACGGTTCCCGACCTACAAAGACCTGACGGGCTTTGACTTTGCCAGCAGCCAGATCAACGAAGCCCTGGTGCGCCAACTGCATGCCGGTGCTTTCATGGAAAAGGCCGACAACGTCGTGCTGGTCGGCGGGCCAGGCACCGGAAAGACCCACGTCGCCACCGCGCTTGGCGTCCAGGCGGTCGAGCATCACCGCAAGCGGGTGCGGTTCTACCCCACGGTGGAACTGGTCAACGCTCTTGAGCAGGAAAAAGCTGCTGGAAGGACCGGGCAGATTGCCGCCCGCCTGCTCCATACCGACCTGCTGATCCTCGACGAACTTGGATACCTGCCGTTCAGCGCCTCGGGCGGTGCATTGCTGTTTCACCTTCTCAGCAAGCTCTACGAGCAGACCAGTGTCGTCATCACCACCAATCTCAGTTTCAGTGAGTGGGCGGCGATCTTCGGCGATGCCAAGATGACGACGGCACTCCTCGACCGGCTCACCCACCACTGCCACATCCTGGAGACCGGCAACGACAGCTTCCGCTTCAGGAACAGCTCCGCAACCCAGGCCCATCGTGAAAGGAAGCCACAGCCCACCTGACGGGATTTGAAAACCCCGCATCCCCACAACCCGGGTCAGATCCTCGTGGCAATCCCGGGTCAGCTCTCAGTGGCAATCAACACACACCGCGCTCGGTGACCAATTTCACCGCCTCAAGCTTGAACTCTCGGCTGAACACTCGTCGCTGCATGGAAACCTCCGATAGGGTTGGAAAACCTTATCTCGGTGTCCACCAAACCAGCAGCAGGCCACAGCCCAGCAGAATGCGCAAACTACCTCGCCAACTCAGGCTATGCTTCCGCATAAACGCAGCATGCTCTAACGCCGAATCCCACCACCGCACCTACGATGCCACCGAACGAGAGGTGAGATCATCCAACATTGCCGGTAGCTTACTGAGCAAGGCCTGATCATTGGACGGAGGCCCATCGAAGCTTCTGTTAAACGGAATTGCGGGAAACATGATGCCGTCAGAGTAAATTAGGAGAAGATCAACCCACCTTCCACCTCCCTTCTCCACGAACACGGCCCGAGGACGCCGAAACCCGACCCTCGCACAGCAGAGGGCCGCCGCCGCCATCTCGCCGAAGACATGCGCCGCGCCGTACACCGTGAAAGACGGCAAGAAGCGTCGCCCATCAAAACTCCAGATTGTCCACTCCTCTTTCGAACGCCCGGAGGCTTGCCAAATATGGCGCTTTAGAAAATTGAGATCACGCTCATTAGCCACTTTGATTTGATCGTCGGGCACCGTCGAGGATTTGGCAGGATGCCCCGCCCAAGCCCATACGCAGACGCCCTTGATGCGCGGGTCCCGGCTACTAATCCCGTCAGCAGGTAAGGCCCACTGCTCACGCTTTAGGACGTCGTAGGCGGCATTGATCTCGGCCATTGCTTTTTCATCCTCGCCGCCCGTGGTCGCGCGAACATGGTATCTTCGTGCCAGCAGGATCCAGACCTCCCGAAGCTCGTTCCGACTAGCTGAATGTAGCTTGACGCCAAAGCGGTCAAAGACGCGCCGCGCTTCCCGACTATCCATTGGATCTCCAACCATAATTCAACCAGGCCAACCCACCGCAGCGAAGTGCGAACAACAGTCCTCTACTTTAGCACTCTTACGGCCGCCAATGCCCGCACCCCGCTCAAGAAGATGCGTTAAAACGGCCATCTCATCAAACGTCGCAATGACTGCACCTCACTCACCCCTTCCAATCAGCGCCGGACGACACCAACGCCGCCTAATTCAAGATATTCAGCACACGGATCACCGCCGGCCCTGCAACGATGATGAACAGGCAAGGCAGAATGAAAAGGATCATGGGCAGCGTCATCAGCGCTGGCAGTTTGGCGGCCCGCTCCTCCAGCCGCAGGACGCGCTCGTCACGCATTTCCAATGCAAGAGTGCGAAGAGCCTGCCCGAGCGGAGTGCCGTAGCGGAGTGTTTGGGCTAGTGTCCTGGCTAAACGCTGCCAAGACTCTAATTGAGTCCGTTCTGCGAATCGGGTCAGCGCTGCGGCCCGATCTGACGTGATGCGAAGCTCCTGACCGAGCGCGAAAAATTCAATGGCTATCGGCGGATCTGAGCTGCGCATTTCGGACGCAACACGGTCCACCGCACTTTCGAGGCCGAGCCCCGCCTCCGTGCAGACCACCAGAAGATCAAGCGCGTCGGGCAGTCCACGCCGCAACCCAGCCTGATGCGACCGGCGCGCCAGCCCCATGACCCAGTTCGGGATCAGCATGCCGATGACGAGGGCCATGGCGACGAGGAGCAGGCGAAGCGGTCCCTCGAGCCCGGCTGCGGCCGTGACGGCATAAGCCAGGATTGGGCAAAGGGGCAGAAGCAGGACCTTGCCGGCAATGGCTATCGGCACGGCGGTGCGCGGGTTCAACCCAGCGCCTTGTGTGGCACGCTCTAGATCCGCCGCGGCGGCACCCGAGAAGAGCGCCGACCTGTGAAGTCGCTGACCCAGAGTCTGCAGGGGGCCAAGCAGGAGGCGGCGAGCACCGGGTGTCGGGTCGAGTGGCGCGGCGGCATCGGGCCGCACGGCGTGTCGGACCCGCTGCGCCAGGTCGCGGCGGGACGCCTCCACCGTGAGCAGGCCTGCGGCCATCAGTGCCAAGACCGCCGCGGCTCCGCCGGCGACGAGAACCGTGAGAATGGTCTCGGACATCAATCGCGCGTGCTCCTTTGTAAGAGCCAGCGGATGGTCAGCATCCCAGAGCACATCAGAGTCGCGAAGCCGATCAGAAAATACTTTCCGCGGGGATCGTTGAACAGCTCGCCGACGTAACCGGGATTTATTAAGGTGATGATGAGACCAGTGACGAAAGGCAGGCCGGCGAGGATTGCGGAAGACATACGCGCCTCGGCCGACAGCGCCTTGGCTTTGCCTGCCACTGCGACCCGCCGGCGCACCATGTTCGCCAGATTTTCGAGCGTCTCGGCCAGATTGCCGCCGGTCTGCGCATGCAGACCCAGGGTGACTGCCAGGAAGGAGTACTCGCGAACCTGCGTCCGCGCATGAAGGCTCCAAAGTGCCGTTTCAAGCGGAACGCCCAGCGCCACTTCGCCCATCATCCGACCGAACTCGTCGCGGGTCGGCGAAGGCATTTCCGTGGCAATGCTGCGCAGGGCATCACCAACCGGCAGCCCAGCGCGCACAGATCGGACAACCAGCGAAAGCATGTCGGGAATTTGGATGAACAGCATGTTCATGTAGATTTTCGTCTTGCGACGGAACAGGAAGCGCGCGAGGGCGACGGCTGCAAGCAGTGCGATGATGGCGGCCATTGCAGAGCCGAAGCTAGACCGCAGTTGCGTGAACAGCACCAGCCCCATCAGGCACGACGATGCGGCGACGAGGGGCGGTGACGCCGCGAAGGCGGGCGGCAGATCGCGGTTGTAGCCCAGCGCCGCTGAGATGCCGTTCCAGAGCCGGTGTTCACCCGTGGCGCGACGACGAATAGTCTGCTGCTTTGCGACCGGGGTCGGCTTCGCCGCATTGCCGGTCGCGGAACGCACCCGCTCGCGCATCCGGATTGTGGCGCGCCCCGGCAGCAGAAGCATCGCCGAGGCCGCGAGCATCAACAGGATCCCGCCGGCGGCCAGATAGGCAAGGGCTGTCTGGGTCATGCGTCCCGCAATGCCTCGAGCCAACTCTGCTCCAATCCGAAGTACCGTAGCCGGTCCTGGAACCTGGGGCGAAGATTGGGGGTGACGTAACGGCCGCGGATGTGACCCGTGGCGTCCTCGCTGAGATACTCGAAGGCGAAGACGTCATTCATGGTGATGACGTCGCCTTCCATGCCGCAAACCTCCGCGACATGGATCACGCGGCGCTGGCCGTCGCGCATCCGTTCCACCTGCACCACAAGGTCTAGCGCGCCCGCGATCTGGTAGCGGATCGCGGCATGGGGAAGGTTTGTCGTACCCATCTGCACCATATTCTCGATGCGCGTCAGCGCATCCCGTGCCGTGTTCGCGTGCAGCGTGCAGATGGAGCCGTCATGGCCGGTGTTCATGGCCTGAAGCATGTCGAAGGCCTCGGCGCCACGGCATTCGCCTAGGATGATGCGGTCCGGCCGCATGCGAAGTGCATTTCGCAGCAGCGCGCGCTGGTTGATCTCGCCCTGGCCCTCAAGGTTCGGCGGCCGCGTCTCTAGCCGCACCACATGCGGTTGCTGCAGTTGCAGCTCCGCAGCATCCTCGATGGTGACAATCCGTTCCCCATGATCGATCAGACTGCTCATGGCATTCAGCAGTGTTGTCTTGCCGGAGCCGGTGCCGCCGGATACCACGATGTTGAGCCGGCAACGCGCAGCAATCTCCAGGATGCGCGCGACCGGTGCGGTGAAGCTGCCATTCTCTACCAGCGCATCCAGGCCATAGCGCCGGCGCGAGAACTTGCGGATCGAGATGGAGACGCCGTCGATCGCGAGCGGCGGGAAGACGATGTTCACGCGGCTGCCGTCCGGTAGGCGGCAATCAACGAGCGGACTGGACTCGTCAACCCGGCGGCCCACCTTTGCGGCCATCTTCTGGGCGATGCCGGCCAGCTGGCGGCCATCCCGGAACCGGACGGCGGAAAGCTGCATCTTGCCTCCCACCTCCACGAAAACGCGGTTCGGGCCATTGACCAGGATGTCGTCCACGCGGTCATCGCGCAGCAGCGGCTCCAGCGGCCCGTGGCCCAGCATCTCGTCGACCAGATCCTCCACCAGGCGAATCTGCACGCGTCCGGACAGATCGAGGCGGTCGCGGTCGGCGATCTCGTGGATGAGGATACCAATCTCCTCCCGCAACTGCTCGACGCTGAGCGAGCCTGCGGAAACGGGGTCTATCCGCTCCAGCACATGCTGGCGCAGCCGCAGCAACGTGGCGACCGCGGCAGCACTGCGCGCCGAAGTAGCGGTATCGTCAGCCTCGATGGGGCGCGGGGGAACAGTGAGTTCATTGGACGTGGAGGGCGGCAGGCTGCCCTGCGTTCCCGCAGGCTGGGTGGCCGACCCCTGGCGCAGAGGTGGAACGACGTGCAGGCGGCGTCCAAAGCCGGTCATCGTCCGAACACCCGGCGCAGCAGGCCGCCCTTCCGGCGTAGCGCCACGCCCGCGATCTCCTGTGTCAGCGGCGCCAGGGCTCGTTGCAGCACGGGGCTATCCCGCAAGGCCGCACGGCCCAGATTGGCGGCTCGGTTCAGCGGCTTCGGAAGGTCTGGAATGATGATGTCCGGTTCGGTTCCAAGGCCTTCCTTGATGAGGTCCCTCTTCAGCGCGCCCGCCGCTCCGTACCGGTTCAGCACCGTCATCGTCCGGCCTCCGCCAATCAGCGACGCCAGCATCCTGCGCATCAGTTCGACATTGTGCAGGCTGCCGACATCCGGGCCCAGGACAAGCAGCGCATGGCGCGCGAGCAGCAGCGCCTGCCGTTCTGTCGGGGAGGGCGGCATCGGCATGTCGATGACGATGGCGTTGAAACGCTGACACAGCAGGGCCAGCAGGTGGGCGATACCCGCAGCGGTCGGCGCCGGATCCGTCTCAAAGCCCTCATCCGCAGCCAGGAGCCGCACCCGATCGCTCACCGGGATCGCCAGCCGCTCAAAGAGCAGGGCGTCGGCATCACCCGGACGCTCCAGCGCGTTCCGCAGCCCGGCGACCGGCGTGATGCCGAGCATGGTGGCCATCTGCCCGCCGCGGAGGTGAAGGTCGAGCAGGGCCACGTGCCCGTGGGTGCTGTCGGCGATCTGCAGCGCCAGGTTGATGGCCACCGTCGTCGCACCGACGCCGCCGCGCACGCCGCAGACAGCGATCACGCGTCCGCCGCGGACTGAAGCACGCTCCGGCTCCACCCCGGCCATGTAGGGGCCGATGAGCGTGGACGCGTTGTCCCGCGTCAGCGGCTTGGCCAGGTATTCATCCACGCCGAGGTGGCGGGTGATTTCCCTGTAGAATGCGAGATCCTGCCGTTCCCCGATCACCAGGACCTTGGTGTCGGGCGCACAAACCGCAGCCAGCGCATCCAGTTCGCCCAATTGGTCGTCCACACCGGACACGTCCACGATCAGCACGCGGGGCGAGATGGTCTGCTCCATAACCTTCGCGGCGGCGCGTATGCCGCCGCGGCGAATCTGCAGGCTGCCGAGGAATTCGCTCAGCCCGCCCCGCAGCGCGGCATCCGTTGCATCATCGGAGACATAGGCCGCGGCGGCGATGCGGTCGCCCACCGCGTCCGGAGCGAAGCCGCCGGTGGAGGGGCGCTCGCCAAGCGAGCCAGCGGCATCAGGTTCGTACATGGGATGCATCTCCTCGGATGGCGCGGGCGCAGCTCGCGTCTCGGGGCATCAGCGAAAGATCACGTCGCTGCGGGTGTTGCCCTGGATGACCCGCATGCGGGGCATCGCGCTCGGTTCGTCCCGCGCCAGGGCGGAGGAGACGTCCGAGCCGAAGATCACCGGGTTGTTGCGCGGCGTCAGCGGAATGGCGCCGTCCGGCGCCTCGCCCTCCGCCGCGGATCTGGCGGTGCGCGCGTCACCCTCCTCGGCCTCGATTGAGCGAACGGCGAGGAGCAGGCGCCCGAGGCGCTCGGCCACCGCGACGCGCTCGGACTGCTCCGGCGTGACCTGCAGGGTCACGGTTCTGGCCACCCGGTTCGGGCTTCCCGCTCCGCCGGGCGCAGGTGGCGTCGTGGCGCCCTGGGCGAATTGCTGGTCCACGGCGATGACGCGGATGCTGGTCAGCACCGTCTCCGCCACCACGCGCCGCCCCGCCGGCGTGTCGCCGCGCTGGAATTCCTGCGTCAGGATGACGTCCACGATGTCGCCGGGTGAGATGAGACCGGAAGCTCCGGTCCTGGCGTCCACACCGATGGAGACGGCGCGTGCGCCCGGCGTCAGTACGGCGGCGAGGAAGCCGCGGTCGCGTGGTCGCAGCACATCGGCACGCACCAGCGGGTCCCCGGCATCGAGGTAGCGGCGCAGCATCGCGCCCCGGACCTCCGGAAGTGCATCCTCGCCCGCGAGGATGGCGCCTTCCGGCACCTGGTCCGGCGGGACATCGCGCTCCCGAAGGTCGGAATCCTTCAGCAGCACGCCGGTCCGCAGGGATTGCGCGGCGACGAGGAGGCGCACCGGCACCACCCGCGGCTCCACGGCCACGGCGGTGCCCGGGTTGAGCGCCTGGAAGGCGAGCCATCCGAGGCCGCCGGAGGTGGCGAGGAGAATGACGGCGACAATGATGCGAAGCGGCATGATTTGTCAGCCTCCCTGGGTTTGCAGGAGGACCACGGCGCCACCGATGGCGATGGCGACGCCGTAGGGCATGGGACCCCGCTGGCGGATGCGCCAGGCTTCGACCGCGAGGACGCGCCGCAGCGCGGTGGCGTGGGTGCGGGCACGGACGGCCAGCCCCGGATACGCCGTGAGCAGGCGTTGCAGCAGGAGGTAGAGGCAGGCCAGCGCGCCGCCGGCGAGAGTGGTGGCGACGACGAGATTCCAGCTCTCGATCGGGGGCAAGCCGAGGCTGAGCGCGGTCAGCAGCTTCACGTCGCCGCCGCCGAGCAGACCGCGCGCGAACAGCAAAAATAACAGGAGAAAGAGAGCGCCGGCGGTCAACAGCGAGGCGAGCAAATCCGGCAGGCTCTCGATCCCGCGTAACATCAGGCCGATCGCTGCGAGCACCAGGCACAAGCTGTTCGGGATCCTGCGCGTCGCAACGTCACGCCATGCGGCAAATGCCAGCAGCAAAAGTGCGGGGATGACGAAGGTGGAAGACATCCGGCCTGTTGTCTCCTGCTGACGGTTCGGGCGGGCCGCCTGCGGTGCCCGGCGGCAGTGGGTCTCGCTAGAGCCGCGGAAAACACATTCCGCTCAGAATGCGGCGGCAACCCTTGCATAAAGCCCCGCCAAAGCCGGTGAGATAAGGGCGAGTGCCGCGGCAATCGCGATGAGTGTCGTCGCCGCGATCAATCCGTACTCCAGCGCAGCAACGCCGCGGTCATCGGTGCCAATCCGGCGGGCGGCGTTCCGAAGGTGACAGGCGGACATGGCTTGCATCTCCATTCGGACTTCGACGCGCCGAGCGAACCGCCCGCTCTGCGCAGATGCAGGGTACGCGGCCGATGCGTCGTTGCAGGACCGCGTACTGCTTCCTCCGCCGGCTCAGCCGGTAAGAGCGGTACCGATCTCGGTGAAGATGCCCGTCAGCGCCGGGCCGATAACCGCCAGGGCCGCAATGATTGCGACGACAGTGGTGGCCGCGATCAGGCCGTATTCCAGGGCCGTAACACCCTTCTCGTCAGAAACGAGCCGGTCGCGGGCTGCCAAAAGCTGGGAGATCCACATCCTGTTCTATCCTTTACAACCGAGATTCAAGTGCCCGGCATGGGCAGATGGCCGCAGCAGACTAATGCGCAGGCGTTGTTCTTTGGAACATCGGCGCTGTCCGCCCCTGGCAAGGATGAATGTACCCATTGCAATCTTTTTCGGTAGATTTTTTTTCGCGACGAAAGTAGCAAGACGACAAGCACCGCAAGCCGACGGCCAGGAATTTTTTATTGAAATTACGGAGAAGGAAAGAAAATGGCGCATCAGGGTCGTTTCCTTTACCAAACTGAATCGGTTCGTTCCGCTTGGCTGTGGTTTTTGGTTGCTGTGCAAAATTTCACTAATTTGAGAGATCGGATGATTGGGGGGCTGCGGAGGTTTCGATCTCTGAGGGATGATGTCAGGGGCGCAACGGCGGTCCTGTTCGGCGTCAGCGCTGTCGTTATCGTTGGTATGGTCGGGCTGGGGACCGAGGGCGGCAGCTGGTACCTGACGCGGCGCGATGCGCAGAACGCCGCGGACCCTGGCGCCTACGCCGGCGCCGTCCGGCTTTCCCTTGCGCAGAGCACGCTCGGCCTGACGCTGACCGCGGCGCGAACCCAGGCCGACAGCGCGGCGCGGGACAACGCGACGATGAACGGCTTCACCAATGCGGCGGCGGCAACGGTCGTCACGGTCAATAGCCCGCCGGCCACCGGCCCCAACAGCGGAAACCAGACGGCGGTGGAGGTTATCGTCGAGCGGACCCGGCCCCGCTTGATCTCCGCCCTTTTCCTGACAACCGATCCCGTCATCACCGCGCGCGGTGTGGCTGCCCTGCTGCCCAACGGCGCCGCCTGCATGCTGGCCATCCCCGGCTTCGGCACGGGAACGGTGACGGGGCAGCTGCTCGCGGGCGGCAGCAGCACGATTTCGGCCCCCAACTGCATCCTCGGCTCCAACTCGGCCCTCGACAATTCAATCAGCATCACCGGCGCCGCCTCCGTCACCGCGCTGTCCCTGACAACGACGGGTGGCTGCAACGGCTGCGATGCGGCGACGCTGACGCAGCCCGTCACCTCCTATGCGCCGCCCACGGTCAATCCACTGCAGTTCCTGAACACCAAGGTGCTGCCGAGCTTCTCCAGTTCGGACTGCTACCAGAGCCCGGTCTATGCCCCGGACGGCGCCCTCATCGCCGGGGGCATCCCGAGCAATGGCAAAGTGAACACCAGCATGGTGATTCCGCCGCCACCCAGCGGGAAGGCGATCTGCGGGTTGGACATCAGCGGCGCCGGCACGGTCGTGACGCTCAACCCCGGCACCTACTACTTCTACAATTCCAGCTTCAAGGTCACGAGCGGCAAGGTGGAATGCCGGATGCCGACGGTGCCGCCGACGGCCGATGGCGACGTCTGCGCAGAGGGACACGGCGTGACCCTGGTGTTCACCGGATCCCCGGCACAGATCGGCGGACCGAACATCAATGGCAACGCCAACATCACGCTGTCGGCGCCGACCGCCGCCCACGCGGCAGACCCGGATTATGCCGGCATCCTGTTCTTCCGCGACCCGCGGGCCACCGGCGGCAACAACCAGGGCAATCCGGCGGTTGACATAAACGGCGGGCCCAGCACCTCGCTTACCGGCGCGATGTACTTCCCGAACTCATACGTAAAGTACAGCGGCAATGCCGCAGTCAACACCTGCTCCGTCCTGATCGGCGGCACCGTGGAAATGACGGGCAACACCGGCGTAACTCTCAATGAATGTGTGGCACTGGGCTACGGAAACCTGGTGCCGAACCTCCAGATCGTCCGACTTGTGGAGTAGCACGCGATGCGAGGCATCCTGATGAGGCTTTGCAAACGGGTGGCGCGAGAGCGCCGGGGCGTGGCCGCGGTCGAGTTTGCCATCATCGCCCCAGTGCTGATCACGCTGCTGGCCGGGGCGGCCAATATCGGCTTCGCCGCGGACCATGGTATCCGACTGGCAAATGCGGCCCGCGCCGGGGCGCAGTATGCCACCGTGCTACCCGGCGATGCCGCCGGAGCACAGAGCGCCGCTCAGGCTATCTTGCCTGGAGCCAGCGTCACGGTGGCGCCGATGGTCTGCACCTGCCCGCTGAGCGGCGCCACTGGCGGCCCCACCGTCGGCTGCAATACCGCCTGCGCTACAGGAATGGCGCGCTACATCACCGTGACCGTGAGCATGCCGCCGCCCCAGATTCCGGGCCTGGCCTTCGCAACCGCCCTCGCCGCCAATCGCAGCGTGGTCGCCCGTGTCCAGTAGCCGCCGCGGAAGACTGACGGAATCGTGGCAGAACTGCCGCGGCACGGTAGCGATCGAGTTCGCCCTGGTCGGCCTGATCTTCATCACGCTGCTGCTGGGCGCGGTGGATCTGGCTCGCTTCCAGTCCGTGCGTCAGTCCCTCGGCAACGTTGCGGAGGAGGCCGCGCGCGCCGCGATGATCATGTCGGGCGCCGGTGCGGTGCTGGGCGGCGGTTGTACGACCACGCCGGACGGTGGCGTACTGAAAAGTGCCGTCACGACGCCGGTCAACCCAACACCAATGCTGACCCCGGCCCTGCTCACGATCACGCCCGTCTGCGCACTCAGTGCCGGTGGCGCACGCACGATCACGGTAACGGCGACATACCCCTTCAATTTCGTCGCACCGCTTCTCACGGTCGCTCCCACCCTCTCCGCAACCGCATCGCTCACCTACTGAAGACCGCATGTTGAACGTTGCGTGAGCACACGAAACAGCGACCTGATAAACGTTGCAGAGTAGAAAATAGCGATTTAGCTTGTCATTTAGGCATGCCAGAAATGAGATCGTAAGCAATATTTAGATCGATTGGCCGGCGAATCTTCGCCCAAGGAAATGGAACCGTGTTCGAAAGCAAAACAGATCCCGGAACCTTATTCCATAGTAAAACGAGCAATGTTGCTCTTGCGGCACGGCGTCCAGCCAGAGAGCCGGGCGCTGCCTGGACGGGTGCCCCATGGTTGGGCGTGGCCGTTGTTGCTGCAGTCATGGCGACTGCCCCAGACTTCGCCTGGTCACAGACTCCTTCGCGGGTGGCGCCGG
The DNA here is from genome assembly GCF_051433165.1 of Falsiroseomonas sp. E2-1-a4. NCBI lineage: Bacteria > Pseudomonadati > Pseudomonadota > Alphaproteobacteria > Acetobacterales > Roseomonadaceae > Falsiroseomonas > Falsiroseomonas sp. E2-1-a4. The sequence goes on from NZ_JBHMFS010000023.1 coordinate 26,675, forward strand.
TCGATCCCCGTTCGGCACCGGCAGCGCCAGCGGTGTCGTTGACGCGCGAGGTCGCGCCTACAATCCCCATCACCTTGTCCGCCGGTACCGGCCGACTTCTGCGGCTGCCTGGCGCCGCAACCTCTGTCATCACGGCTGAACCGCGGATCGTCCGGGTCGAGCCGACTTCACCGACTTCGCTGTTCCTGATGGCTGTTGCGCCGGGGCGCACGACGGTGGTGGCGACCGCTGAGGATGGGTCTGCAGTTGCCGAGTATGAGGTGACCGTGACGCCTGGCGCCTTCGAGCAGACCGGCGACCGCACCCCGGCGCCGAGCGCGGGCGCTGTCGAAAGCGCCATTCGGCGGACGCTGAGGGGCTCGGACTCGGTGCGCGTCGCCGCGGCTGGCCGCAATGGCTTTGTCCTGAGCGGCACCGTTGCGAATGCGGCAGATGCCCAGCGCGCCGAGATGGTCGCGCGCGTTCTCGCCGGAGACGAGCGCACGGTTGTCAACAACCTCCAGCTGCTCTCCGCAATCCAAGTGAATGTCCGGGTGCGTATCGCCGAAGTCTCGCGCCAGGTGACCCGCGAGCTGGGGCTGAACTGGCGCGCCTTTGGGCAGACAGGCAGCTTCCTGATGGGCCTGCGAAGCGGCCCGGCTGCACTTTCCGTGGCCGGCGCTGTGCTTTCAGGCGGAAGCTCCCTCGTTACCAGCCCCAGCCGTGTGGGGCTCGGCCTGACGGGCAACAACTATGATATCAATGCTGTTATCGACGCACTTGCCGCGGACCAGTTGATCTCGATCTTGGCAGAGCCGAACCTGACGGCCCAATCGGGTGAAACGGCCAGCTTCCTGGCCGGAGGCGAGTTCCCGATTCCCATTGCGGCGACATCAACTGGGCAGATCACCATAGAGTTCAAGCAGTTTGGCGTCAGCCTCGCTTTTGTGCCTACCGTCATGGGCCCAGATCGGGTGAACCTGCGAATCCGTCCTGAGGTCAGCGAGCTGACTGACCAGGGCGCGGTGACGGTACCGCTTGGTGGGACAGGCACCACTGTCACCATCCCCGCGCTCGCCGTCCGACGCGCGGAAACCACTGTGGAACTCGGCAGTGGGCAGAGCTTCGCCATCGCAGGCCTCCTCCAGCGCAACTCGCGGCAGAGCGGGTCTGGCGTCAGCGGCATCGGCGAGGTGCCCATACTGGGCGCGCTGTTCCGCTCAGACCGGTTTCAGCGCAACGAGACCGAGTTGGTGATCATCGTCACGCCCTATCTGGTCCGCCCGGTATCCGAGCCAGGAGCTCTCGGCGCGCCAACAGACGGCTTCCGCCCCGCGACCGACATCGATCGCGTCCTATTCCAGCGCCAGATTGCTCGGGGTTCCAACGCACCGCAGCTGCGCGGCCGGCCAGATGCCGGCTTCATCCTGGAGTGAACGTCGCCATGACCAACCGCACTCTCCGCGCCGGCGCATCCTGGGCGCTGCTGCTCGGCCTACTGGGCTGCGCGGATGACCCTTTCGAACGGCCCGGCACCTGGCAACCTGCTGGCGTGAACGACCGCAACCTGTCCCTCATGGTGGCCAGTCCCGGTGATCTCACCCGAGGCGTGGGCGCACTGTCTGAACGCGGTGACGTTGGTGCCACAGCCGTCACGCGCCTCGTGACTGAGCAGCGCCGGCCGCTTCTTGCGTCGCCTAGTTCGTCTGTCGGAGGATCGCAGCAGCCGACCGCCGATCGGCCACTCCCTGGTCTCGGTTTGGCATCAGGTAGCAGGGGTGCACGCTGATGTGGGTGAGACAGGCGCTAACGGACAAGCCCGCCGTCCCATCGCGTCGTGGCGCCCTTCACGGCATTATAGGTCTCTGTGCGATGAGCATGCTGTCCGCCTGTGCCGTAACAGGCGCGAACCACGCTTCGGTACGCAACCCCGATGCCGCCTCCCGCGTCCGGGTGGCGATGGCCGCCGAGGCGTCGGGCCAGCATGACGTCGCCGCCTCAATGTATTCGGCCGCGGCAAATGCGGCGCCGCTGGATGCTGAGATACAGGCCCGCTACGCGGCGGCGTTGGTGCGTGTTGGGCAGGTTCAGAACGCCGAACAGGTTCTCCTGCGCGCCCTGAACAACAAGCCGCGCGACCCTGGACTGGGGCTGGCCCTTGGCCAGTTGCGGATCCGCACGGGCGCCGCGGCTGAAGCCATCGCAGCGCTAGAACAGGTACTCGTGCAGCGGCCTCGCGATACTGCCGCGCTTAATGCGCGGGGGGTGGCGCTGGACCTGCTGGGACGACATGCCGAAGCGCAGCAGAGCTACCGTACTGCACAAGCCATCGATCCTAGTGACATTCCCAGCGCGAACAATCTTGGCTTCTCGCTGATGCTCAGTGGTCGCCCGATGGAGGCTGTGGCCATACTTTCTGCCCTGCGTCAGCGAACCGCCGCTCCGCTGCGCGTCGCCACCAATCTCGGCATAGCACAGGCCATGACGGGTGATTCACGCAATGCCCAAACATCCTTGGGTGGACGGGTCGATGATGAGGACTTGACGCAAATTGTGCGGAGTCTTGCCTCACCCGGCCTTACTTCAGGGGCCGGCAGCTAAGCACACCCTGAATGACGCTCGAAACGTCGCGGCGGCACGACGCGCAATATGCGCGTGAAGGAGGCTGCAACGCCTCGCTGAGCACAGCCATGATGGACAGGCGCAGCATGCTGTCTGGAATGGCGGGCCTGGCCGCCTCAGTCGTGCCAAGCAGGTCGGCTGACGCTAACCGGCTCATCGACCGCTCGCGCCTGATCTGGCTGCGTAACCAAGCAGGTGAGGAATTTGCTGGAGCATTCCGAGGGCCAGAAGGCGTGCCCGCTGCAGAGGTGATGGAACGCCTCCGCCACCTGTTCCGTGATCTGCGCGCCGAGGCACTCGGCCCGCTGCCGGTAGCGTTGGTGGATGTCCTTTCGCTGATCCAGGCGGGTTGGCGCCATGAGCGGCCTTTGCTGCTGCATTCCGGATATCGTACGCGCGGTACCAACGCTTTGCTGGAAGGCGCGGCGAGAGCGAGCCTGCATCTTGAGGGACAGGCCGCCGACTTCGGGATGCGCGGCATTTCCCTGCCGGATCTTGCTGAAGCGGCTTCCGCCTTCTCCAGGATCTTTAGCTTCATGGGCGTCGGGATCTACCGAAATTTTGTGCATGTAGACGTAGGCCCACGTCGCATGTGGAGGGGGGACTGACCGTCGGCGGAGCGGATCAGCATATCGCCGACACATGACTGTCTCCAGGTCTGTCATCCGCATCAAACCCCCGCCCTGATCCTGGTCCAGCCTGGACTTGCTTCCGCGTGATGGCCGACCTCCAGGCCCAGGCCATCCGGCAGCACTGAAAGGCGCTGCGCATGCCGACCATCGGCGGCAGTTCGGCCGCCTGGCAGAGACCGCGGTGCGGGAACAGCAATCGCATCTCGGCTACCTCGAGGCCCTGCTGGCGGCCGAGATGGAGGAGCGCGACAGCCGGGCGATCACGCGCCTGCTGCACGACGCGCGGCTGCCGCGGATGAAGACGCTAAAGGCGTCCGAGTTCGATCGCTCCGGCGTCTTGGCCGCGCAGATGCGCGAGCTGGCCGAGGGGGAGTACGTCACCAAGGCGGAGCCAGTGCTGCTGATCGGCGAGGCAGGCACCGGCAAGACCCACCTCGCGACGGGGCTGTGCGTGGCCGCCTGTCGCCAACGGCGGCGGGTGCGGTTCACCACGGCGACCGGATTGATCGTAAGCGCGGCGAGGAGGCCCGGCTTCCGGCGCGGGGGTGACCATGCTTGTTCGGCCTGGGGCAGGGAGCTTCGGGCCGACGTTATGGTCGACGTGTCGTGGTCGGGGTGCAGGTTCGCCGCCACGTAGCGCACGCCCAGGTCGCGATGCGCCGCCCGCTCGATCCGCCGTGAGGAGAAGATGCCGTTGGCATAGCTGTAGATCAGCAGCGCCAGCAGGAGGCGCGGGTGATACTGCGCGCGGCCACCTGGGATTAGCCGCACGGCGAAGGCGCTGAGCGGAACACGATCCACCGCCGCCACCACAAAATGCGCCACGTCGTCGGCCGGCAGCCAATCCTTCAAATCCGGCGGCAGCAGGAACGCTTGGTCCCGGCTAATGGGAATGAACGTCGTCATGCCCGGCAGATTCGCCGATTTCAGGGCCGCTGGGAATCCGACAGACTGCTAGAGAGAGACACAACCAAGCTGCATGTCCGGCTTAACGCGGCCACTCCACCCCTACACCACGGTCTTCAACCGCTCGACCCGATGGCGCCTGAGGACGTGGCGTGGCCGGATGACCTATGGCGGCAAGCTCTTGGCCCTGGCGCATGCCCCGCCGGCCACTAGTTAGCCAAACGATTTCGGATAATCTGGCGGAGATGTGGCGCTATGGGAGGATTTAACAGTGGAAGGCGCCTTGGGCTGGCGACGGTGGAGGGCTGCGCCTCAGTGGTGTTGGACGTGTGTGCGGTGATGCGGCCCGTCACCGCCGAAATCCGCCGACAGCAGGCAGCGCCGATTGCGGAGGGGCAGATAGCTGAGGCGAGCGCCATCCGCTGGAACTGGACGTGGCAGGGCGATGCGGCCCCCTGGGCGACCGTGGATGTGCATCTGTCTCTCTGCAACGATCATGGCTCGGCACGGCTGAGCTTCGACGTGGCGCATTACCATTGCCCTACCGGCTTGCAGCAGCAGACGGTGATGATAGAGGCAACGCCCTCCCGCTTCGGTGGGGTTCGGTGGTGGTGGGTCTGCCCGGCGACCGGGAGGCGGTGCGCGAAGATCTACCTGCCGGATGGCGGCATTCGCTTTCTGAGCAGGGGGCAGGGCGCCTACCGCCTTGCCTATGCCTCGCAGCGGGGCGACGACATGCAGCGCAGCCACGGGCGGCTTGCGCGGCTGCATCGGCGGCTGGGCGGGCGCTACCGCTTCTTTGACGAGGTGCCGCCGCCGCGCCCCAAGTGGATGCGCCACGCGACCTATGATCGCCTGTGGGCAGAATGGGAGGCGCAGATAGAGCGGCATGAAGGCATCTACGAGGCGGGCGCGGCGCGGCTGCGAGCAAGGCTGTAGGACACGGGGAAAGCGCCTGCCGCGGCTATGGCGGATCCGCCGCTGCGGTAGCTTCGCTGCCTAGCGTCGGCGTGTGACAGCCTGCGCGGCCACCCCGGCGCGCTTTGTTCAGTAGCCGTCTGCTTCCCTGTCTGCATACCCATGACTGATTTGTGGACCCTGGCTCGGGCGGCGCTGAAAGCCGAGCGCGAGACAGAGAACTGGTGGATGACTGCGCCCTCCTGTCATGAAACCTTGCGCGGCCGGAGTTGGCCTACCAGCCCGTATGCCGCGCGAGTGGCAAATATGCCGCGCGAGTGGCAAAGCCAAATGACTGCGTGACCGACCTTCCCGACGCTGCCTCCATCCGAAGGGGGCGTCTACTACCGTGCATGCCAATCGCTGGCCGGATTGGGGGTAGAGATGGGGGTAAGACACGAATTTGTACGAAAAACAGCAACGAATTCACTACGATAGCGCAGGGTTTTGGCGGATAGGGTGGCCGCCATACTGATGGTCGTGGTTATCCGCTGGCGTTCGTCTCCTCGCCCGATCAGGTAGCCAATACGTTGAATTGTTTGGATTTCATGAAGTTGTTCGTTCTCATTTGATCGCTTGCGTTCATGGCCGTTCGGCTATTTTATGTGGGGAACGTCGTGGGGACAGATATGGGTTCCGCATCATCAGGATACACATCATGCCAAAGCGTGCGGCGGGACTAACAGCGGCGGGTGTGCGGGCCGCCAAGCCAGGCATCCAAGTCGACGGCGCGGGCCTGATGCTCGTGGTAAAGCCAACCGGCACCGCAACTTGGATGTTCCGCTACACCTTCGGGGGTAGGCGACGGGACATGGGCCTCGGCCCCGCGCGTGGATCCGATGCCGTGCCACTCGCCGCCGTGCGCGAAAAGGCAGCCGACATGAGGCGGCTCGTTGCCGCTGGCACCGACCCGTTGGACCGCCGAGCGTCAGAGGTGGCAGCCCGGGCTGCGGCAGCGGAAGTCGCGCGCCGTGCGGTCACCTTCAGCCAGGCGACTGAGCGCTACTTGGCCGCCCACGAGGCAGGTTGGCGCAACGAGAAGCATCGGGCGCAGTGGGCCATGACCTTACGCGAGTATGCCGGACCTCATCTCGGGGCGATGCCAGTCACAGCGATCGAGACCCCGAACGTCGTCGAGGTCCTTCGACCGATTTGGCACGTCAAGCCCGAGACGGCGTCTCGGCTGCGCGGGCGGATCGAGGCGGTGCTGGACTTCGCGACCGTTCACGGCTGGCGCGATGCGGCCAACCCGGCACGTTGGCGCGGCCATCTGGACAAGCTGTTTCCGGCCCGGGGCAAGGTGCGGCCGGTGCGCCATCACGCCGCATTGCCGTGGGCCGACCTTGCTGATTTCATGGGTGCGCTGCGGCGACGGGAGGGAGCAGCAGCTCGCGCACTCGAGTTCTGCATCTTGACCGCCGCGCGGTCCGGCGAAGTTCTCGGGGCGCGATGGTCCGAGGTGGATCTCCAGAACGCTATTTGGACGATCCCGGCGCAACGTATGAAGGCTGGCAAGACGCACAGGGTGCCGCTTTCCGACGCTGCAGTTGAACTCTTGCAGACGGTTGGGCTGTTGCGCGACAGAAGCGAAGTGGACCCGTTCGTATTTCCGGGCCAGGGCAAAGAGCGACCGCTCTCCGTGATGGCAGTGACGATGGTTCTGCGCCGCCTGAAACGGGGCGACGTCACGCCTCACGGCTTCCGGTCCACCTTTAGGGACTGGTGCGGTGAAACGACGACGCACAGCCGGGAGGTGGTTGAGGCCGCGCTAGCGCACAGGGTCGGCGATAAGGTGGAGCAAGCCTATGCGCGCGGCGACCTGTTCGCTAAGCGCCGTACCCTGATGCAAGACTGGGCGCGGTCATGTTCGAGCAATAGCACCGCCGATGAAGCACATCCCTTCGAGCCCCGGCTGCAAGGCGCCGGCGCGTGAAGGCCGCATCGGGCACCAGGCTGGTCGGCCGCCCGCGACCGGCGTCCCTACTCCGCGAGAACGTAAACACGCACAACGTTGGCTCTCTTAGCCCGGGCGCAACAGCTAAACGCAGAGACACAGCTCACTCGGCGCCCGAGCGAACGCAAATGGGAGGCGAAGCAGTTGCTTCCATCGGTGAGGTTATAGGGTCTGTCGTCAAGCTCAAGCATAGGCGCATCACAGCCGAGGTTTTCCAGCGCATCCACGAGCAGACACAAGGCAGCAAGCGCATGGCTCTCGTGCACGATGCCGAGTTACTCAGTGTGATGCTCTCCAAGCTGCTCCTGCGGCTGGTTAAGCGTGCACGTCCCGATGCGACGGAAGCTCAAGCCAAGCTGGTAAGTGGTCGCCTTGAAGCTCTCCAGCGAGCCATTGCCGAAAGCTCAGAGACACGGGTTCCGCCGCCTCCCATCCCAGCAGATTGGCTCAACGCGATGCAGTCTTGGATCGAGGGCCACGCGTGGTCTTTTAAAGACCAGGGGCGCGGAGAAATCTCCTTCAACATCCATGTTTATCCAAGCCTCCTTGCGTTCTACGAGTTTGCCTTCGGCAGGCCCGCATCCGCCTCACCAGGACCCACACATCGGTTCCTGCGCGCGTGCGTTGCCGAGGTTCGCAGCGTTCTCACAGATCAAGGTTACACGGCAAAGAGATGGACGCTTGCCGGTGATGACGCTGTCGAAAAGCAAATAACTAGCCGCTGGAAGGCACCTTACCAAGAAAGAGCAAGGCGTGAGGTCCAAAAGCTATTCGTGTCCGTCAGGGCAGACTACCGAATTCAGGTAGGCTGACCGGCACCTTTTTTTCGGGGGAAAAATGGCCCCCTCTCTGCAGCGATTTTCTCCCCTGCAAGCAAAAAGGTGTTTCAGGTCAATTCCGTCTCAGACCGCCCGATCATGGGCAGGGGAGCACGGACATGAAGCCTCAAGACAGTCAACTGCGTAAGCCCAACGATGCTCATCGAGGTCAGCCGGCCATGAGCAAAGGGCTCGCCCACGAGCACTCGCACGCTAACCTCCCCCACTCGGCGCAGCTCAATTCGAGCGTCGCCATTCTCGAGGCCCCGACGAAAAGCACGCTGCGGCTAAGCGCGGGCGCAAGCATTTTATCGGTCCTGCTCGTGCCCCTGGACGCCGCGTTCCGCAGCCTGGGCATCGGGCGCACAAAGGGATACGAGCTCATCGGCTCTGGCCACCTCATCATGGTAAAAATCGGTACAAAAAGCTTGATAACGGCGGATAGCCTGGAGCGCTTCGTTGCAAGCCTTGCTCACACCAATGCGGCGTCGGGCCGGTGAATGCCGTGAGCGGGACACCATTTCCCGCGGCTCTCGCGCGTCTGCGTGACCTCAACGGTTGGCTCCTATGGCGATGGGTTGAGGTCAAGGGCAAGCTCACAAAGCCGCCGTTCCAGTCGCGCTTTCCGGAGCGCAACGCCAGCAACCGCAATCCGAAACACTGGTCGGATTTCCGCACGGCCAGGGACGCTCGGCGCGCGGGCAAGGCCGATGGCATCGGCTTCGTGGTGTCGGTCTGCCAGGAGATCGTCTGGGGGGACCTGGACGATTGCCGCAACCCTGAGACGGGCTCGATCTCGGACTGGGCTATGCGTATCGTCCGCATGGCGAACACGTACACGGAAATCACGCCGTCCGGGCGCGGGCTCCGGATCGTGGGCCTGCTGACGGGGGAGGGGGCGGGCACCGCGATCCACACCGCGTTCAAGCTCGCTGGGGGCGGTAAGGGCGAGATTTTCTACCGGGCCGACCGCTACGTCACGATCAGCGGCAGGCGGCTTAAGGACACGCCTGACGAGCTACGCCCGATTGACGAAACGATTTCTATGATCCAGGGCGAGTCACTCACGTCGCGCGACCGCCTTGAGAGCAGCAGCCGCGATCTGATCCCGGCCTCGCCTGACGATCTCTACGATCCTGTCCTGACCATGATCGACAAGCGCCCTCTGGCGCTGTCCGAGGAACAGGTTCGTGACTACCTCGCTAAGCTCCCGCCTCATAACGCCGAGATCGCGCCTGGGGTGCCGTGGTGGAGCTATCCGCGCTGGATGGACGTGGTGTTCGCCGTCCATGACCAGACGGGCGGCAGCGAGGACGGCTACGCGCTAGTGGACGAGTGGTGCGCCACCACGCCGCACTACGACTCTGACGGCCTGCGCGCCAAATGGGAGAGCGCGCGGGGCTCTGACAAGGGCGATGCGGTCACGTTCCGCAGCGTCATCAAGTGGGCGAATGACTGGACACGTCCGGAGCGCGAGGCCGAGTTCGACCGCATCATGTCGCTGATGGTCCAGGCGCAGAACCGCGTCGAGCTTGAGGACGCCAAGCTGTGCGCGCAGTTGCTTCAGATCGACAGCACCACGATGCGCGTGCTGCTGACGGCGCAGTACCGCACCGCGTTCCGCCGCATTACGGGTTCCAATCTGAGCGAGGCGGCGGCGAAGAAGGAGCTTGCATTCCGCAACCCCGAAATGACGAACATGCCCGACTGGCTGAAGTCCTTTTGCTGGGTGTCAGGAACCGGCAAGTTCTACAACGCGCACAACGGAATGTTGTACACTCCGCAGACCTTCGACATTACCTTTGGCGACCGCTTCCTCACTGAAGAAGAAATCGCCCAGGGCATCGACACGCCGATGCTGATGACGCCGCACAAAGCGGCCGTCAGCCGCTACAAAATCCCGGAGGTGTCCGCGCTCGGCTACATGCCGTACGTCGAGGGCGACACGTCTGCCGACGACGCGCTTTCGCAGGAAGGGGGAGGGGGGTCGCGTCGCCCACGCATCTACGTCCTCAACGGCACGCGCTATGTGAACCGCTATCACACGCGCGGTGCGGTGGACGCTGTGTACGTCCCCTGGTCCGACGAAACGCGCGCCGAAATCAAACTCATCGTGTCGCTGTTTCGACGGGTGTGCGGCAGCAAGCGCGACACCGCGATCATGCTGAGCTTTCTGCGGCACGTTCTTCTGTACCGCACGCGCGTCCGCTTCTGCCCGGTTTTAAGTAGTGCGGAAGGCTCGGGCAAGACGACGGCCATGGTGAAGATTCCGTGTCTGCTGTTCGGCGCGGAGAACGTCGGCATCTACCCGCCGCAAGTCCTGCTCGACAAAAGCGATGGATCGTGGATGGACGGCGATCTGTGGAAAGTGATCGAGGAGGTCTGGGTGCCCGAGGGCGCGCGGCTCGCCGTGATCGAGCGGATGAAGACGGTCATCACGAACGATTCCGTGTCGCCCAGGTTCATGTACGAGGGCACGCGCACCGTTCCCAATACAGCGTCGTACGTGGGCCTGACCAACCACGATGACGTGCTGGCGCTCACCAGTAAGGACACGCGGTTCTACCCCATCCAGGGTGAGCGCGTGGCGACTGCGCGGGCCATGGCTGCGCTGCTGGCGTCGGACCCCACCTACTACCATCGCCTAAACGCGGCGATCCGGCGCAGCATCGGCGCTTTCCGGGGCTGGCTTGAGACGGAGTTCGTGCCTCATCCGGATTTCTCCGCGACCAACGGCAGGGCTCCCGCGTCCGACATCAAACAGCGCGTGATCGAGGAGGCGCGCGATCCTCTCGACCGCGACATCCTCCACCTCCTTGAGCAAGAGACGCATCCGCTGCTGACCAGGGGTGTCGTGTGCCTCGTCACGCTGCACAGGACGCTCGTAGAGCGCGGCGTCTCGATCCTGATGGGTGGTGAGCGCAAGCGAGTCCCGGAAGTCCTCTCGGCGGCGCTCAAGCGCCTGGACTTGCGGGCCAGAGGGCAGTTCCGCGTGGGCTACATCGGTCGCGACGATATAGACACGCCCTCAGACGCGCCGACCGACAACCGCACGCGCATCTACACCTCTGGCGACGGTCCGTTTGACCAGGGGGAGATTACGGCGGCCCGTCTTAACGCCTGGGTTGACAACGACGGCCTCTGACTGCCGGGGTTTGTATTTGGTGGGGTTTCCTGCCGCTCCATAACTGGCGTTTCCTCCCTGAAAACTTGAGCCGGCCAGTGTCATACTGCGCCGGGCTTCTTTTTGCCCTCGCGGTTTGACACAAGCTCCTTGTGTGTAAGCGCAGCGACGAGGCCCGCCTTCCGGCGCGGGCGGTGAATATGCTTGGACGGCGTGGAGCAGGGAGCTTCGGGCCGACGCTATGGTCGACGCTAATGACGACGCGAAGGGTGGCGGATATCGCCGGGTAGAGATCCTGACTGGGCCTGGCCGGCGGCGGAAATGGTCGGACGAGGACAAGGCGCGGATCGTGGCGGAGACGCTGGAGCCTGGCGCGGTCGTGGCCGAGGTGGCGCGGCGTCGGCAGATCTGCCCGCAGCAGGTTTTCACCTGGCGGCGGGAGATGCACACCGGGTCCGCGGCGCGGCTGAACTTCGTGCCGATCGTGCCATCGACATCGATGCCCGCACCAGAGCCGACAGCCGCGCCAGTTGGCTCCTCTCCATCGGTTGAGATGGAGTTGGCCGGCGCGGTGCTGCGCGTCGCGCCTGGCACCGACGGCGCGTTGCTGACGACGGTGCTGCGGGCGATCCGGGCGTCGGCGGCATGATCGCGCTGCCGGCCGGCGCGCGGATCCTGCTGGCCACCAAGCCCGTCGACTTCCGCAAAGGCGCGCACAGCCTGGCGGCGCTGGCGGCCGAGGTGCTGGGCGCCGATCCTTTCTCGGGCGCGGTGCTGGTGTTCCGCTCGCGTCGCGCCGACCGGGTCAAGATCCTGCTCTGGGACGGCAGCGGGCTGGTCCTGGTCTGGAAGCAACTGGAGGCCGCCGCGTTCCGCTGGCCGGCGATCGTGGACGGCGTGGTGCGCCTGACGCCTCTGGAGTTCGCCGCGCTGTTCGACGGCATCGATTGGCGACGTGTTCAGGCGGTGCGGGAGATTCCCACGCCCAGTGTTCCTGCATAGAATCACCACGTGATGCGCGCCGCGGGTAACGACACGCCGAGCCTGCCGGAGGATGCCACGGCGCTGCATGCGCTGCTGCTGGAGACGAGGTCGTTGGTCGACACGCTCAGCACCGAGCTTGGGAGCATCACCGCCGAACGCGACGCGCTGGCCGCGCAGAACGAGCGGCTCCAGCACCTGCTGCTGAAGCTCAAGCGCCGGCAGTTCGGCACGAAGTCGGAGCGGCTCCCCGAGGAGCAGTTGCTGTTCGCGTTTGAGGAGATCGAGGCGACGCTGGCGGAGAACGTGGCCGAGGCGGGCAAGGCATCACCGACGCTGCGCGCCAGTCAGGCCAAGCGCCGCCGTGCCGGCCGTGGCCGACTGCCCGCGCATCTGCCGCGCGTCGAGCAGGTGCTGGCGCCCGAGGCCTCGGCCTGCCCCTGCTGCCAGGGCCCACTGGTCGAGATCGGCACCGACACGGCCGAGCGACTGGGCGTGATCCCGGCGCAGTTCCGCGTCCTGGTGACGAAGCGGCCGAAGCTGGCCTGCCGGGCGTGCCCCGGCGTGGTGCTGCAGGAGCCCGCGCCCGCCCGCCTGATCGAGGGGGGCATGCCGACCGAGGCGACGGTCGCCCACGTCCTGGTCTCCCGCTACGCCGATCACCTGCCGCTCTATCGGCAGTCGCAGATCCTGGCCCGCCAAGGGATCGAGATCGGCCGCGAGGTGCTGGCCGACTGGGCCGGCACGGGCGCGATGGAATTCGTGCCCGTGGTGCGCCGCATGCGGGAGATCCTGCTCGCCTCGGGACGGCTGTTCGCTGACGAGACCACCATGCCGGTCCTCGACCCCGGCCGCGGCAAGACCAAGAAGGGCTATGCCTGGGCGATCGCGCGCGACGACCGGCCCTGGGGCGGGGCGGACCCGCCGGCGGTGGTGTTCCACTACGCGCCGGGCCGCGGCGCCGAGCACGCCAAGGCGCTGCTGGCCGGCTACCGGGGCATCCTGCAATGCGACGGCTACGGCGCCTACAAGACGCTGGTCGCGGTGGAGGACGGCATCACGCTGGCATTCTGCTGGAGCCACGCGCGGCGGGAGTTCATCGAACTGGCGAGGAGCAAGACCGCGCCGGTCGCCGCGGAGACGCTGCAGCGCATCGCCGCCCTCTACGCCATCGAGGCGGAGCTGCGCGGCAAGCCGCCCGACCTCCGCCGTGCAGGCCGCCAGGCGAAGAGCCGCCCCCTCGTCGAGGACCTGTTCGCCTGGCTGCCGGCACAGCTCTCGCGCCTGCCGGGCGGCAGCCCAACGGCGGGTGCGATCCGCTACGTGCTGAACCATCGCGAGGGCCTGGTGCGGTTCCTCGACGACGGCAGGATCGAACTCGACAACAACACCGTCGAGCGCGCCATCCGCCCGATCTGCCTCAGCCGGAAGAACGCGCTGTTCGCCTCCGGCGACGATGGCGGGGCGAGATGGGCGACGGTCGCCTCGCTCGTCGAGACATGCAAACTCAACGGCGTCGACCCGCAGCGCTACTTCACCGATGTGCTGACCCGCCTTGTCAACGGCTGGCCCAACAGCCGCATCGACGAGCTCATGCCGTGGCGCTGGACCTCCAAGGAAGACGGCTGACAGCCACGAAGCGGGCCTGCGACTGACGCTGGGCCTCGTAGCCTCGCTTACCCTTGTGTTGCGGGGGTGACACATGGATCGCGCGTCCAGGGGAGGACGCGAACCGGCCAAGAAGGTGCGAAATCGTCTCGGCAGGAGCCTGTCTCGGTGCGTTTTCGCGTTTTTGGGGCTACTGAGACAGCTACCGAGACAGATTAACCCATTGTTTTTACTACTATTTCTACTCTCTGTCTTGGTTGTCTTGTTAGAAAGGGTAGAATAAGTAGTAAGGAGGGAAATATGCATACAGAGAGGAGAAAGTACTTTGTCAAAAACAGGGGATTTACCAAGTCAGAAGCCCAGACCAAGACAGAAACGGGGTCTTTCAGGGGGCGCTCGGCTGAGCAAAAATGGCGCTCTAGGGGTTTTTTTTCACAAGAAATGGCGGATAACAGCCATCTCCGGGCGCAAATGGCACTAAGATCGACTTCCGGTGGAATAATCCTGGGTGGCTCAGCGCCCCCCGCCGAGGGGTCACCCAGTCAGAGGGACCCGTTTGCAGATGGGATAGGATACCCTGCACCGCAGCAAAGGCGGACGCGGCCAAATAGTTGCATCTCAACTTGCAGCACGACACACGGGAAGCGCCGTTCAAACAACATCCTAGCAATTCGCTGCGGCTTCCGAGGCGACGTACTCGAAATGTTTTCGTGCCGGGCGAGGAACTCAGGCCGGATCGGGAGGAGTAAGGCAGCGGTGCGCGCTTGTGTCGATGGGCGGCCGAGCGCTGGCACGTGGGGATCTGCGAGTCGCCGGACAGGCGCATTCGCGAGCCATGCGCGATGGCTGTTCGAGCGCATGCTTCACGCGAGATGTGTGGTCCGGGAAATTGAGTCGGCAAGGACGGGGACGCATCAGCGCAGAATTCTTGCTCGGCGGGCTCGGCGACACAATTTCGTCGCTTCGAACCCTGGCTTCCGGCGCTCATTACGCCAGAAATGAAAACTGAGTTTAGCCTTTCGCCGGGTCCCGTCGCCATCTTCGATGGCGCCTAGCTCGTAGCGCAGCATTCCCAGTGCGTGCAAACGACGCCGCCCCGGATGCTGGCATTATACCAAATCCCGCGGATCGTGACCGGTCCGTCCTGACGCGCCGGCGCTTCGCTTGGCTCCGCGCCACTTGGCGCGGCGCCCATTCGGGCGCTCGCACGATGATCGAGTACCACCGGCTGGCCGAGCAAAGGGGGCCATCGCGTCACCGACGATGCGGCTGATGTTGGAGGTCGCGCCGCCCGGCGGCCAGGGCACCACGAAGCGTACCGGGCGCGTTGGGAAGCCGCCCTGCGCAAGGGCGGGCGAGGCAAGCACTGCGCCAGTTGCGGCCAGCAGGAAACGGCGACCGAGCATGCGGGCATCTCCGTGTGGGTTGCAATTCCCGAGAGTGACGTTGCAATCTGAGCATCGCAACAAAAACTGGCTCGTCATGACCAAACCTGTTCTGCATCTCGGTGGTGCATGGTCCTCCTCCTGGTCGATTCCAGGCTGGATGGTATGCGAACTGGCAGGGCTCATCTGCGAGGAACGGGTGATCTACCTGTCGCGCGACGACAGCAAGGCGAAGCTCGCCGCCCTGTCACCCTCCGGCCGTGTGCCGGTGCTGGAGATCGACGGGCTGGTGCTCTGGGACACATTCGCGATCGCGGAGTATCTTTGGGAACGCGACCCGACCTCCGCGATCTGGCCCGCCGATCCGGCGCGGCGCGCCTTCGCGCGGTCGGTCGCCGCCGAGGTGCACGGGCATTTCGATGATCTGCGCGCGGCGCTGCCGATGAACCTGCTGAAGCGCTGGCCAGTTCGCAATGGGCTGCCATCCAACGTCAAGCTGATGGCCAGGCCCGGCGCCCAGGCCTCGACCGCACGGCTTGAGGCGATCTGGCGCGACTGCGTCGGCCGCTGGGGTGGCCCCTATGTGGCGGGGGATGCCTGGTGCTTCGCGGATGCGGTGCTGGCGCCGATGTGCAGCCGCTACATCACCTATGGCGTCGAGCTTGCGCCCGACAGCGTGGCCTTCATCCGCGCAAGCCAGGACGCGCCACTGATGCGGCGCTGGATTGCGCGGGCGGAGGCGCAGGCGGCCGAGATCGGCCGCGACATCTGCGTCGCATTTCCGTGACTCTATCCCCTTCGCGGTCCGCGGCCCTCCGGATACGGCCAGCGCGGATCGTTGAATTCCTGGATCTCCAGCCAGTAGCCGATCGGGTCCTTGAAGAAGGCGGAATACACCGTGCGTCCGCCGAGCATGTTTGGCGGCCCGTCGAACGCCACGCCCTTTGCCAGAAGGTGGCGATAGGTTTCCTCGACATCCGCGACGAGGAAGGTGAACATCATGCCCTTGGTGCCGCGCGGACGCCCTTCCTTGTTGCAGACGCCGAGGAAGCCGGTCGGGCTGACCTGGAACACCCGGCAGACGCCCTGGTCCAGCACCTGCGGCAGCTCCATCACATCGCGATAGAAGGCGGCATGGGTTTCGAGATCATCGCTGTAGAACCAGGTGACGTTCTGTTCAATGAAGGGGCGCGGCATGGGTCCTCCGTTGCATGGGGTGCGCCATTCTATTGCGCGCGAGGGCGGCTCGGGCAATGACCGTCCGTGACCTCACGCCCATTCCGGAGGATGTCGCGGCGCTGCTCGGCGCGGTTGCGGTGCCGACCCTCTCGGCCGTGCTGTTCGCCCGCGGGCTGCGAAGCCGCTTCCTGCATGGCATCGCGCCCGCCGGTGATGCCGCGCGCTGCATCGGCCCCGCGCTCACCATCCGCGCCATTCCGGTGCGCGAGGATCTGCGCGATGCGGTGGCGCGTGGCGAGGCGCCGAACCTGCATCGCGCCATCTTCAGCGCTGCACCGGCCGGATGCGTGATGGTCTGCGCGACCGGCGGCGCGGGCCATGTCTCCGTGCTGGGCGACATCATGGTGACGGCCCTGCACCGCAACGGCGTGTCCGGCGTGGTCGTCGATACCGGCGTGTCCGACCTGCCCGCCGTCGCGCGCCTGCCGCTGCCGGTGTTCTATGGCGGCGGCTCCGCGCCCGTGCCGTCAAGTGCCGCCGTGATGATCGTCGATCACGGCCTGCCGGTCGGCCTCGCCGGCGTCGCGGTGTTTCCGGATGATGTGATGGTTGGCGATGCCTCCGGTGTGGTCTGCATCCCGCGCGCCATACTGCGCGAAATCGCCGAGGCGGCAGCCGAGAAGGAACGGATGGATGGCTGGATTCTTGACCAGATCGCGGCCGGCGCACCGCTCGAGGGCACCTATCCGCCCGATGCCGGTATCAAGGCGCGCTACGAAGCCTGGATGCGCGGCCAGTGATGCGGCTGGCGCTGGAGCGCATCTACCTGCCGCCGCTCGGCCGCGTCACCGACGACACATCGGTGCTGACGCTGCGTTCGCTGGCCTTTGAATCACTCTGCCGCTGGCAGGATGGCCGCGTGCTGCCGGGGCTGTTGGCCGGCTGGTCGGTCAGTGCCGATGGACGGGCATGGCGCTTCGTGTTGCGTGCGGGCTCGGCGTTCCATGATGGCGTCGCCTGCACCGCGGCGCATGTGCTGGCGACGATCCGCGCGACGCTGGATGGGCGGGACATGTTCGGCATGCCGTGGTCCTATGCGCGCTACCTGGCCGGGGCGGAGATCGTCGCGGATGGCGCAGATGCGATCCGCATTACGACGCCGGAGCCGCTGGCCGACCTGCCGGAGATTCTCTCTGAATTCATCTGCGCGCGCGCCGATGCGTCGGGTGAGGCGGTGGTGGGCACTGGCCTCTATCGCATCACGCGCTACGTGCCGCACCAGCAAGCCGATCTGGTCACGACCGACCCCGCGCGCGCGCCGGCCACAATCCGCGCCATCGCCATGCCGGATGCTGAGGCCCGCTTCGCCGCGCTGCGCGACGATACGGCCGATGTCGCGCTGAACCTCGAACGTTGTGATGCGGCGCCGGGTGGCCATGGGCTGATCTGGGGCCAGGCGCCGAACACGCTTTCCGTCATGGCCTATCTGAATGGCGCGGAGGGCCTGTTCCGCGACCCGCGCGCACGGCTCGCCGCCAATCTCGCCGTGGACCGGGATGCGATCATCGCGCGGCTGTTCCATGGCCTCGGTCTGCCGGCGACCACCATCGTCAGCCCGTTCCACCTCGGCATGCGCGCGGCGCGGCCGCCGACGATTCCGCATGATCCCGCCCGCGCCCGGGCATTGTTTGCCGCGGCCGGGGTCGGTGCGCCCATCCTGATCCGCGCGCCGGACCACATGCCGGAACGTGCGCCGGCCATCGCGGCGATGATCGCCGCGGACCTTACCGCCTGCGGCTGCCCCGCGACGGTCGAGATCATCGCCGACCGTCCCGGCTATGCACGGCAGGTTGCCGCCAGGCAGATCGGCGACGTCGCACTGTTCGATTCCTCGCCGCACAGCAGCTTCCGCGTGATCGACGACAAGATCTCGGCGCGCTCCCGCGGGCCGTGGTGGCAGGGCCATGACGACCCGGCGCTGGAGGCGCTGTTCCGCACCGCGGTCGCAACGCAGGACCAGGCCGCGCGCGATGCCGCCTATGGCCGCTGCCTCGCGCGGTTGCAGGACAACCCGCCCTGGCTGTTCCTATTCCACCCGGTCGAGGTGTTCGCCGCGCGCGCCGGCCTGCCGCCGCTTGCGCTCG
The DNA here is from genome assembly GCF_051433165.1 of Falsiroseomonas sp. E2-1-a4. Taxonomy (NCBI): domain Bacteria; kingdom Pseudomonadati; phylum Pseudomonadota; class Alphaproteobacteria; order Acetobacterales; family Roseomonadaceae; genus Falsiroseomonas; species Falsiroseomonas sp. E2-1-a4. The sequence continues at coordinate 44,964 of NZ_JBHMFS010000023.1, forward strand.
ATCATCGCGGCGTGCTGCACTTCGCCTGAAGGATCACCGATGGACCCCCGCGATACGGTGCTGGTCACCCCCGCCGCCCTGGCCGCGCAGCTTGCCGAAGGTGCGCCGGTTTCCGTGCTGGCGATCCGCAACGCACCCGGTGACTGGACGGCCGCGCCCCGCATTTGTGGTGCGGTGGATGTCGATCTGCCAAGCGAACTCGCCGCACCCGGCGGCGGCACGCGGGGCAGCCGCCCGCTGCCGGACATCGCCGAGCTGATCCGCAATGCACGTCGCTGGGGCCTGCGCCGCGACGTGCCGGTGGTGGTCTATGACCATGACCGGGGTCTGGTTGCCGCGCGTGGCTGGTGGGTGCTGCGATGGGCCGGGCTTGCGGATGTCCGGCTGCTCGATGGCGGCTTCGCGGCCTGGCAGGCGGCGGGGCTGCCGGCTGCCAGCGCGCCGGGCCGGCCGGAGCCGGGCGATGTCGCGCTCAGCCCTGGCCATCTGCCGGTGCTCGATGCCGATGGCGCAGCGGCACTGGCGCGCACCGGCCTGCTGCTCGATAGCCGGGTGCGGGTGAACTACATCGGCGGTCCGGGCGAGCCGCGGCGCGGCCATATCCCGGGCGCCCTCTCCGCCCCCGCAGCCGATGTGCTGACCGAGGCCGGGGGTTTCGCGGATGGCGCCACGCTGCGGCATCTGTACGCCGCGCATGGTGTGGACCCATCGCGGCCGGTCGGCGTGTCCTGCGGCGCGGGTATTTCGGCGGCGCATTCGGTGCTGGCGCTGGCCTCGATCGGGGTGACGGCGGCGATGTTTCCGGGGTCCTGGTCGGCCTGGGCGGTCGATCCGGAACGACCCGTGGTTGTGGGTGGATTGCCGGGATGAATCCGCTTGGCCACAGCCCCGACCGCAGCGGCACCGATTCCACCAAATGGTCGCGCTACGCGCCGGATGTGCTGCCGATGTGGGTGGCCGACATGGATGTTGCCGTCGCCCCGCCCATTCAGAACGCGCTGCGCGAACGCCTCGCCCATCCCGTCTTCGGCTACGCCGCACCCGACCCACGACTGCTGGAGGTGATCGCCGCGCGCATGGGCGAACGCTACAACTGGGCGGTGCGGCCGGAGGAGGTTGTGCTGCTGCCTGGCGTCGTGCCCGGCTTCAACATGGCCGTCCGCGCGCTGGTGCCGGCGGGGGGCGCCGTCGTCTATCACAGCCCGGCCTACCCGCCGATCCGCCAGGTCGCGCGGCATTGGGACCTTCGGGACGCGCCGATTCCGGTCAACACCGATGCGGCGGCGCTGCGGAACGCGCTCGCACCCGGCGACGCCTTCCTGCTGTGCAACCCGCACAACCCGACGGGCCACGCCTACACGTCGGACTCGCTGACCGCGCTCGCCGAGGCTTGCCTGTCCGCCGGCGCCTGGATCATCGCCGATGAGATCCATTGCGACCTGCTGTTCGACGGCAGGCGCCATGTGCCGATCGCCGCGCTCGCGCCCGAGATCGCCCGCCGCACCATCACCCTGATGTCGCCGGGCAAGGCGTTCAACATCGCCGGGTTGAAGATCGGCTTCGCCATCATCCAAGATGCGGATTTGCGCGCGCGCGTGCTGGGCTGCCGGCTCGGCATGGTGGACAGCGTGAACGGGCTGGGGATGGCGGCGACGCACGCGGCCTTCACGGCGGGCGGCGCGTGGCTCGACGCGTTGATCCCGGCGCTACAGGCGAATCGCGACCATCTATTGCAGACTGTCGCGACACGGTTGCCGGGCGTGCGGATGGCGGCGCCCGAGGCGACTTTCCTCGCCTGGCTCGATTTGCGGCAGGCAGGCCTCGGACCGGACCCGACGGGCGCGCTGCTGGAGCGCGGACGCATCGGCCTCAATCCCGGCCCCGATTTCGGCGCGCCAGGCTTCGCCAGGTTGAATTTCGGCTGCCCGCTTCCAACGCTGGACGAGGGCATCACACGCATCGCCGCCTGCCTGAAGGGCTGACACCGAGCGCCGGTCCAACGGCGCCGCCACATGGCTTTCACGTTGCATTCAAGGAGACATCGCATGATTACCCGCCGCACGCTCGGCCTCGCCTCCGCCGGCCTGGTCGCCGCGCCTGCCATCGCGCAGACGCCCTGGCCAAGCCGGCCGGTCCGCATGATCGTTGCCTTCCCGGCCGGAGGCCTGTCGGACCGCATGGGCCGCATCGTCGCCGAGGCCTTCACTGCCAAACTCGGGCAGAACGTGATCGTGGACAATCGCGGCGGCGCCGGCGGGACCGCGGGCACAAGGCAGGCCGTGACCGCCGATCCGGATGGCTACACCCTGGCCTTCGCCGCGCCGTCCACGCATATCACCGGGCCGCTGCTGTATCCGAACCCCGGCTATGATGGCGTGACCGATGTCGTCCCGATCGGGTCCTTCGCGCAGATTGGCAGCATCGGCGTGGTGCATCCCTCCGTCCCCGCAAACAGCATTGCGGAACTGATCGCGCATTGCCGCGCCAATCCCGGGCAGTTGAATTTCGGGTCGGCCGGCTCCGGCGGGTCGATCCATCTGGCGGGGGAACTGTTCAAGTCCATCGCCGGGATCGACATCGTGCATGTGCCGTATCGCGGCGGCGCGCAAATGCTGCAGGATTTACTGGCCGGGCGGTTGCAGATCGCCTTCGACAACACGCCGCAGATCCTGCCACATATCCGCTCCGGCGGCGTACGGCCGCTTGCGGTGACGACGCGCGAACGCTCCCGCTTCACCCCCGATCTGCCGACGATGATCGAGGCCGGCGTGCCGGATTTCGAGATCTCGTCCTGGTTCGGCGTCACTGCCCCGCGCGGAACGCCGCAGGCGATCGTGGACCGCCTCGGCACCGTCCTGCGCGAGGCGGTAGCCAGCCCGCAGATGGCTGAGACCCTGTCGGTGTTGAGCGCCGAGCCGCTGTCATTAACCGGCGCCGAATTCGGCACCTTCATGGCCGGGCAGCGGGAACGGTTCGGCGAGATCATCCGCCGCCTGGGGATCAGCGCCGCCGGCTGACGTCGGCTGACGGGGGGGGGGACTGCCCCGGCCTCAGCCGAGGCGAGCGCGTCGGCGGAGGAGAAGCGCCCGATGTCGCCCACGCAGGCGATGAACTCTGCCGCGAGCACCGCCCCCATCCTCGGCAGCGAGCGGATGAGGGCGCCGTCAGGGTGGTTCGTGAGGAGCTCCTCGAGGTCACGATCGATGCGAGTGATGCGCTCGCGCGCCTGCAGGGCCTCGGCGGCGAGTTCGCGGATGAGGTCTGCGGTGGCGGCCTCGCCCACGACGGCGATGCGCTGGGCCTGTGCGGCCTCCAGCGCACGCTCGGGGAGCGCTTCGACGTTGCGCGCCTGCGGGGTCTTGCGCATCTGGGCGATGAGGCGCGCCTTGCCTGCGCGGCGGATCTCGGCGGGTGGGACGAAGCGGCTGAGGAGCGCGAGCGGCCCCTTGGTGGTGACGTCGAGCACCCGTTCAAGGCCGGGATGGATGCCGCACAGGAGGTCGCGCAGGCGCGCCAGGCGCCGGGTCTGCTCGGTGACCAGCTCGCGCCGCCGGCCGACTTTGAGGCGGACCGCGACCACGGTCTCGTTGTTGGGCGCGATGGGGCGCAGGTCGCGGGTGCGCACCAGTTCGGCGATGGTGCGCGCGTCCTTGGGGTCGGACTTGCGTTCGCCCCCAGCGAAGCCCTGGCCGGCGCGGTTGACCGCGATCCCGGGCGCGTGGACCAGCGCGTAGCCCTCGGCCAGCAGAACCGCCTCGAGGAAGCGCGCGAAGGAGCCGACCACGTCGAGCCCGATGACGGGATCGCCGCACAGCGCGCGCAGGTCAGTGACGAAACCTTCGATTGTCTCCGGGTCGTTCTCGACGGCGCGGTCGAGAACGACCCGGCCTGCCTCGTCCACGGCGCAGGCCCAGTGGGTATATTTTGCCGCATCGATCCCGATGCTGATCTTCATGGAAAGCCCTCCTCGCTGGTTCCTCCTGGCGCACCCCGTCTCCCCAGCATCGCCTTATACCAGATCTCATGGATCGGAACCTGCGGCCGGCGTCACCGCGCAGGCGTGCTCGACGCACGACGCCGGCCGAGGCCGCGAATGCGGCCCGCCGCTTACACGGCGAGCCAAGCAAAGCGCCGGCGCCTGAGGCCTGGATCGGTCACGATCCGCGGGATTTGGTATTACGAGACCTGTGCGCGGCAGCGAGGTTTGGCGCTCATGATGTGGCATTGCGCGGCCGCAAGAGCCATGGACGTCGACATGGAGGCGATCTGGCTTGGCATCGGGGCGCTGGGTTCGCTTTGGACAGATTCGTCCCACAGCATCACGCTGCTGGGCGCAGCAGGGTGAGCGTGCGGCGCAGGTTGTAGGCCATAGCGGCGAGGCGGACCTGCAAGCCCGCCTTGGCCAGCCCGAGCCAGCGCATGCGACGCCGGCCATAGGACCGCTTCCAGGTGCCGAAGACCTTCTCGATGCGGCAGCGAACCCGGCGCACGGCAGCGTTGTGTGCCTGCAGCCGGGCGAGCGCCTCGGCGCCGCCCCAGGTGCCGGTCCCTACCGTCCACGGGATGCCGCCGCGTGCGCGGATGAGGTCTTCGGCCTTGCGCCCGGCGAAGGCGCTATCGGCGTAGACCTTGCCGGGTTCGTCCGGCAGCACCGCCGCGAGTTCCGCGGCATCGTGCACGTTCGCCGTGGCGACCTCGACCGCGCGCACCAGACCGGCAGCCTCGTCGGTGGCGACGTGGGCCTTGTAGCCGTGGGTCGGCTTGCGTCGCCGGTGCCCGGCCCAGCGCGCGTCGGCATCGGCGCGGATGCTGGCAGACGGCAGCAGCGTCGCGTCTACAATCGTGCCCGCCCGCACCGTCACGCCCTTACCCTCGAGCTGGCGCGTGACCGCCTCGAACAAAACCCGATCCAGGCCGCGCCTGACCAGTTCGCGCCGGAACCGGACGAAGGCGGTGCGCTCAGGCGTCGCCTCGTGCGCGGCAAAGCCGCAGAACCGGCGGAAGCTGGCGCGATCGTCCAGCGCCTCCGCCAGCCGAACGTCGGAGAGATCGTGCCAGGTCGCCAGCAGCAAGGACCGGAAAAGCGCCAGCGGCGGCCAGCCGGGCTCACCTTTCGCCGCTGCCGAGACGTCGATCAGGTGGCGATCGATCGCGGACCAGTCGAGCAGCGCGGCAATCTCGCTCAGCGACGACGCCGCGCGCGGCTCGGGCCGCGCGATGAGGTCCTCCTGCCCAATCCGACGTCGTGCCATCGCCCGTCTCCCACTCACAACGCCATGGAATCAGGTCAAGCCACTCGCCTCAAGCACTTCCGCGCACAGGTCTCATTACACAGCCATCGGGGGCATCGCGTAATCAGCGGTCGATCAGGGGCGGCGATGCGGGCGGCTCAGCGACCCGAACCATCAATGGCAGCCAGCATGATAGCCATACCCGCATCGCCTGCGCGCCTTCAGCATCGCAGCCGTCGGCACGCTAGAAAAGGGGTAAGGCAGCATGACCGGCGCCGCGCAGATGCTGACCGTGCGGGTCCCATTGGCGGTCCGGAAGCAGCTGGGTGGGCGGAAACTGGTCCTGATGCCGGGCGGCATGGCGCTCCGTGGGGCCTCGCCTGCCGACACTACGCTCGTCAATGCACTGGCCCGTGCGTTCCGGTGGCGGCGAATGATGGAGACCGGGTGCTTCGGCACGATCAACGAGCTGGCCGCGGCGGAGAAGATCAACTCGTCCTATGTCTCGCGCCTGCTCCGGCTCACGCTGCTGGCGCCGGACATCGTCGAGGCGATCCTGGACGGGCGGCAGGCGGAGGGGGTGACCCTACCAGCGCTCATGGAAACCTTTCCGGTCCCATGGGATGGGCAGCGCACCCACATCCGGGCGCTCACTCATCCAACCCGCAACCCGGGGATAGGGCCGTTCCGAAGTACGATTGAGCGCCCAAACGGCACTCGAATGCCGGGAACCAAGTCTCCGGCCTTCCACCCCGATCAAACTCCGCCTACAAATACTTTGCTTCAAGGGGGAGATGTTCGCCCAGCCATAGCCGTTTCGATCCCGCGTCGTTCGAGCGCCTGAGACCGAATTGCAGCCGGGCGGTATGGAGTCGCAGGTCCTCCAGGCCGGCACCAATCGGGTGGGGGAGAGCAGGTTGGGGTCTGCTGCGGCTACTCGAGCTGGAGTTGATCGACCGCGAGCGGCGGCTGGTCGAACGGCGGATCCGCCAGGCGCGGTTTCCCGCGACCAAGAGCCTGGACAGCCTCGTGTTCACCGCCATTCCCAGCCTGAACAAGATGCTGGTCCTCGAGCTGGCGCGCTGCGAGTACATCCTGCGGCGCGAGAACATCATCGCTCTCGGCAACAGCGGCACCGGCAAGAGCCATGTCGCGCTGGGCCTCGGCTTGGCTGCCTGCCAGCGGGGGTTCAGCGTGGTGTTCACCACGGCGGCGGCGCTGGTCCACCAGCTCATGGAGGCGCGCGACGAGAAACGCCTGCTGCGGCTGCAGCGGGAGTTGCAGGCGGCCAGCCTGCTGATCATCGACGAGCTCGGCTACGTGCCGTTGTCGCCGACCGGGGCGGAACTGCTGTTCGAGGTGTTCAGGCAGCGCTAGGAGCACGGCTCCATCATCGTCACCTCGAACCTGCCGTTTGAAGAATGGACCGCGGTGTTCGGCTCGGAGCGCCTTACCGGCGCCCTGCTCGACCGCCTGACCCACCACGTCCACATCCTCACCATGAACGGCGAGAGTTACCGCCTGGCACAATCCGCCGCCCGGCGCCGCCCGTCGGCCAAGGCAGCGCAGGCCGACGCCGGCATCGCTCAAAGCAGCGACCCGGACACGGGCGAGATCCTGCCCGCCTGACCATTAATGGAGCCGCCATCAGCCCTGCCGCCAGTGACCTGGTTTCACTCCGCCACACTGGCCTGATTTTGCTCCGCCGTTGACACTCGGGGTTGGATGGATGATTGGGTGAGACATCTGCTACGCACTCTCTATCCGTGCCGAGGATACAACGCACGGGCGGTCCGTGTCGGGATCAGCGGCTGCCGCGGCTGATGTTCCACATGACGGGGAAGCCGACCTCCAGCACGCCGTTAAGTTCCGCACGATAGACCGCGGGGCTGGCATACTGGCCCAGCAGCACCACCGAGACGTTCTCGATCGCGCGTTGCTGGATCTGCGCGGCAAGTTCACGACGGCGGTCCTGCTCGACCGCTTCCGAGAACTGGCGTAGCAGCGGCACCTGGCCCTCATCGCACCACCAGCCCGGATAGACGCCCGCACAATTGTAGACCATCACCGGGTTGGTCATTGGGTTGGCCATGTCGAAACCGGTCCATACCAGCGGCACGGCGCTCCAGCCGCCCTCGGAAACCGGCACCCGGCGAGCACGGCGCTGCGCCACCGTGCTCCAGTCGGTGGATTGCACGTCCACGTTGAAGCCGGCGCGCTTCATCTGGTCGATCGCGACCAGCCCGATCGGGTTGATGACGGCCGAATCACCCGCATGCAGGACGATGACGGGTTCGTTGTTGTAGCCGGATTCCCGCAGCAGCGCGCGCGCCCGGTCCATGCTGCGATTGTCGAACACTGCGGTCCCGGCGTCGGTCGCATAGGGCGTATCACACATATAGAAGGTGTAGCAGGTCTGGTGCACCATGTCGGCCGGCAGCCCGGTGGCCGCGACGACGTCGCTCTGGTTGACCGCCTGCTGCAGCGCCCGGCGGGCCAGCACGTTGTTGAAGGGCGGCTGGGTGTGGTTGATCGTCAGCGCACCCATGATCTCACCGCCACCACGGCCGGCAGTGACCACCACCTGCCGGTTTGCGCGCAGCAACTCGATGTAATCCAGCGGCGCACGCTCGAGGTAGTCGACCTCACCCTGCCGCAGCGCAGAAACCTTGGTCGCGTGGTCGGGGATGCTAACGAATTCGGTGCGGTCGAAATGCACCACCTTGCCGCCCGCCAGGCCATCCGCCGGTTCAGAGCGCGGGCGATAGGCCGGATTGCGGCGGAACACGACGCGATCGCCCGGCCGCCATTCCTCGCGGCGGAACAGGTAGGGGCCGGAGCCGACGATCTCCTCGATCTGTTGGCTTGACGGCGTTGCTGCGATGCGCGCGGGCATAATGAAGGGCACCAGGGTCGCGGTCTTGCCGAGCGCTTCCAGCACCTGCGCAAAGGGGCGATTCAGTTCAAACACGAAGGTGGACGGATCCACCGGGCGCATTTCCCGCATCGCCGCCATGAGCTGCCGGCCCAGTCCATCCCGTTCACCCCAGCGGCGAATCGAGGCGATGCAATCCTCCGACGTGACCGGCGTGCCGTCGGTGAATTCGAGGCCGGGCCGCAGCTTGAAGGTCCAGGTCAACTGGTCTTCGCTCACCTCCCAACTCTCCAGCATCTGCGGCCGCATCACCCCCTCGCTGTCCGGTGCGACCAGCGTGTCCCAGACCATGAAGCCGAAGGCGCGGGTGATGACGGAGGTGGTGATGATCGGGTCCAGCGTCTGCAACTCGGTGTTCATTACGAGACGGAAAGGTTGCTGCTGCTGCTGCGCGACGGCAGGCGCGACGGCGGGCCCGACTGCGACGCCGCCGAGCAGCGCCAGTCCGAACAGGAGTGATGGCTTCGTCATTCCCTGGATCCTTATCTGTTCTTTCCTGCGATACGAGGCCACCCACGACGCGCGCAGTAGGACGGCGAATGCCGGCACCAACGACGGCACCCCGGATTGCTTCCTATCGTTCCCCGTGCCTTTAAAACAGCTTTTCACGTGCAGCCGCTGCTGCAAAGCTATAAATCAAGAACAGGCAATCATCAGGACGATCGGATAATCACCGGGTGACGACCGCCGTAGGATAAGGCACAGCCCCTGAGGCATCCGGGCTCGATGCTTGCGGGGAGAACGCGATCCGACCAGGACCACTTCTGCAACCGAACGCGGAGGAAACCGAGCATGACTGCCATCACAGACAATCTGCTGACGAAACGGATTTCCATGCGTCCGCTCAATCCGCATTTCGGCGTGGAGGTGACGGGGCTCGATCTCCGTGATCCGCTGGATGACACGACCCGAGCGACGCTCCGGGCTGCCTTTCGTCAGCACCGCCTGCTGCTGCTGCGCGACCAGGAGATCGATACGGCGCATCAGACACGCTTCGCGGAAATCTTCGGGCAGGTTGCACTGCGTGAGAAGAACCGCATCCAAAGCGCGGATGCGACCGCCCAGCATGTCTCCAACGTCCGCAAGGATGGCGTGTTCGGACTGGGCGAGCTCGACTTCCACCTCGACCAGCTTTTCCAGCCGGAGCCGCTCTCCGCCCTGATCCTGTACGGCATCGAGGTGCCCGATGCTGGCGGCGATACGCGCTTCGCGGATTCCGTCACGGCGCATGAGATGCTGTCGCCGGAACTGCGCGCGCGGATCGCACCGCTGCGCTGCCGCAACGCCTACACCTTCAGCGGCAAGCTGGCCCGCGACTGGAACGTGGACGACAAGGAAAAGCAGGCGCTGTCCGCGATCCACCCCATGGTCTGGCGCGAAAAACCGGACGATCGCGGCGCGCTGTGGGTGAACAAGCTGAGCACGCTCGAGGTTCTCGGCCTGGGGGAGGAGGAGGGCCTCGCCCTGCTGGCCGAGGTGCGGAAGCCCCTGTACGATGATCGCATCATCTACACACACCGCTGGCGGCCCGGTGACTTGCTGATCTGGGACAACCGGCGCCTGCAGCACGCGCGCACGCCCTTCGACCCGGCGGTGCCGCGGACGCTGCGGCGCAGCCCGATCCTCTGACGCCGCGTGCCGGCCGCGGTCAGCCTCCCAGCATCGCTCCATCGACCGGCAGCGCGACGCCGGAAATGTAGCTCGCTGCACCGGAGGCAAGGAAGCCGACGGTCGCCGCGACCTCCTCCGCCTCGCCCGCCCGACCAATTGGATAGTGCTGCATCATGGCCTGCTGCGCCTCGGCCGGAAGGCTGGTGAAGCGTTCGCGGATGCGGGAGCCCGGTTCGGCCAGGATCAGCGAGGGCACCAGCGCATTCACCGTGATGCCGTTTTTCACCTCATCCTTCGCCAGTTGCGCCGTAAAGCCGATGAGCGCGGATTTGGCCGCGGCATAGGCAAGGCGGGCGCCCTGGGTGGTCACGGGGCCCTTGCGGCCATAGGCGGCGGTCGAGGAGAAGTTGATGATGCGCCCGTAGCCGCGCGCCCGCATACCGGGCACCACCGCGCGGCAGAACAGGAAGGCGCTGGTCAGGTTCAGCGTGATGACGTGGTTCCAGATCTCGTCCGTCATGTCCTCGATCGTGCGGATCGGCGTCGTGCCCGAGCCACCGGCCAGGTTGACAAGCACGTCGATGCGCCCTTGACTTTCCACCGCGGCGACTGCCGCCGCAACCTGTCCGGGCTGTGTCGCATCCGCGGCAAAGACCGCGACCTTGCCGCCGCCGCGCCGGATACCTTCCGCGGCTGCATCCAGCGCGTCCTGCGAGAGATCGACCATGAAGACCGCCAGACCCTGGCCCACGAGTTGCCGACACGTCGCGAGGCCTATGCCACCCGCGGCACCGGTAACGATGGCCCAGGGCGCTGTGTTGCCGGGTGTGCTCGCCATCCTGAAACCCTCCGTGCCAGCCGCTTCGGCACGCTACCGGCCGGGGCGCCCCGTCGCAACCGGAAGCGACGGGTTCGAGACTTTCCAGATCCGGCAACAAGCGAGGTGAAGGCCGTGGGACGTCTGCAGGATAGACGGGTTCTGGTGACGGGTGCTGCCAACGGGCTCGGCCGGGCAATCGCCACCCGCCTCGCCGCCGAAGGTGCGCGCCTGGCATTGTTCGATATCGATCGAGACGGGCTGGCGCAAGTCGCGGAGGACCTGGCGCGCGCCGGTACGCCGGCCTTTGCGCTGACCGTGGACGTGACGGGGGAGGCGCAGGTGCTGGATGCCTTCGCGCGGCTGGAGGCCGAATTCGGCGCTCTGGACAGCCTGGTCAATAATGTCGGCGGCAGTCGCAACGCGAAGATCTGGGAGATGTCGCTCGCCGATTGGGACTTCACGGTGAACCTCAACCTGCGCTCCGCCTTCCTCTGCACGCGCGCCGCGCTGCCGGCGATGATGCAGCGGCAGGCGGGCAGCATCGTCTGCATGTCCTCCGGCTCCCGCGAGGGCACGCCATGGACCGCGAGCCATAGCGGTGGCGCCGCCTATGCCGCGGCCAAGGCCGGCATCCACGGCTTCATCCGCGACGTGGCGCTGGAGGTCGCACCCTTCGGCATCCGCATCAACGCCGTCGCACCGGGGCCGATCGAGACCGACCGGACGCGGGAGGTCTTCGCCCATATGAACGCGACGCTGGAACACAGCCCGAACCGCATGGTGCCGATGCGCCGCCTCGGCCAGCCGCATGAGATCGCCGATGCGGTGCTGTTCCTCGCCTCGGAGGAGGCCAGCTACGTGACGGGCGTGACGCTCGACGTCGCGGGCGGACGCTGAGCGCGGCACCCGACCAGATCCAGGCCCGGCAAAACAGGGCGCGATGAAACGAGGACACGGCCAATGACCACACCCCCCTTCGACAGCGATCTGGCGGAGCTTCGCGCGGCGGCCCAGGACCATGCCGCACGCCACCAGGTCATCACCGACTGCGCCTGGCCGGATGGCGCGCGCGTCGCCGTCAATGTCACGGTGGATTTCGACGCGATGCTTCTGCGGCGCCTGCTGAACGAACCGCCGATGCAGTTGGCGAAGGGCGAGTTCGGCGGCCGCGTCGGCATCTGGCGCCTGCTCGAACTGTTCGACGGCCACGGCGTGAAGGGCACCATCTACACACCCGGCCGCATCGCGGAGCTGTACCCGGATGCCGTGCGCGCCGCCGCGCGCGGTGGGCATGAGGTGGCTGACCACATGTGGGAACACCGCGTCCCGGCGGAGCCGGAGCTGGAGGCGGACCACCTGCGGCGCGCGATTGCGGCGCTGGAACGGCTGACCGGCCAGCGGCCCGTCGGCACGCGCAGCTGGCACAGCGCGCCGTTGCTGCGGCAGGAAGGCTTCATCTACAATTCGCGCAAGGTGCCCGACGACCGGCCGCACTATATCCGCGAGGGAAAGGACACGCAGGGCCTGCTGAACCTGCCGATGCACTACGCCATCGACGATGCCATGTTCTTCAGCTTCGCCTGGATGAACACCGAGAACGCCGCCCAGCGCATGGCCGACCCCGACCGGGTGTTCGAGATGTGGTGGGATGCCTTCCGCCAGCAATACGATACCGGCGGTTACCTCAACCTCTGCCTGCATCCCTTCGTGTCCGGCCGCTCGATGCGGATCGACATGCTGGACCGGCTGTTCACGCGGATGAAGACGCTGCCCGGCGTCTGGTTCCCGACCTCGGAGACGGTTGCGCGCCACTGCATCGCGACCTGCCCGCCCCACCCGCCCGTTGCGCGCTGAGAAGGAGGCACGTCGAATGCCCTGGAAAGACGGCTACACCATCTCCGACGAACGCGGCATCGCGGATGCCGATATCGTCTGGCCCGGCGATGCCCGCTGCTGCCTCACCATTGTCGTGGACCTCAGCCCGCCCTGCGGCCCGGCCGGCATCGGCCCCGCGGATCTGCGGACGCCGGAGGCGCAGTACGGCATGCATGGCGCGCTGGACGCGCTGCTTGGCGTGCTGCAGCGCCACCGCCTGCTCGCCACCTTCGCCACCCCCGCCGTGATGGCGGACATCCACGCGCCGCGCATTCGCGCCCTGGCCGATTCAGGGCATGAGGTCGCGGCGCATGGCTACCGGCACGAGGATGTGAGCGGGCTCGACCGGGTGGAGGAAAAGGCGCGGCTCGACCGCACGACCGCGATGATCGGCGACGTGGTGGGAAGGCGGCCGGTCGGCTGGTTTTCCCTTCCCCGGCAGGGTGACAAATTCGCCGGCGGCAGCATCAGCCCGAACACCATGGCGCTGCTGCTGGAGGGCGACTACGCCTACATGGGCAACGGCCTGGCGGATGACGTGCCGCATTGGTGGGTCACCGACCCCGCTATTCCGCGCGCCATCCTGGCGCTGCCCTACTACTACCATTTCGACGACCAGTTTTTCCTGATGTTCCCGGCGAAGGGCACTGGGCTGGAACACGCCGATGCGCTGTTGCGCAACTGGCATGCGGAATTCGTCGCGCAGTACCGGCGCGGCCGCCAGTTCTGCATGACGCTGCACCCGCACGCCATCGGCTTCGCCCACCGCCTGCGGATGCTCGACCGATTCCTCGGCGAGATCTGCGGCTTTCCCCTGCTGTGGAACGCCACCGGCCAGGCCTGCGCGGCGCATTGGTCAGCGCGCTACCCGGCCGCCACGCATCTGCGGCTGGCGCCCAGAATCTGGCAGGACCACCCCGGCAGCCTGAGTTGAAGGATCGGACGACATGAACGACGCACCCGCGACCCCCTATTCACCCGCCACCTTCCGCGCGTTGACCTTCCACGACCTGGTGCCACGCTTCGCCGCCGGTCAGGACACCCCGCGCGCCCTGCTGGAGCGCTGCCTGGAGACGATCGCGGCGCGGGAGCCGGTGGTGCAGGCCTGGGTTTGCATGAACGAGGCGGGCGCTCGCGCCGCGGCCGATGACAGCACCGCCCGCTGGCGCGACAACCGCCCGCTTTCGCTGATCGACGGCATGCCCATCGGCATCAAGGACCTGCTGGAGACGCGGGACATGCCGACGCAGATGGGCTGCGATGCCTATCGCGGCAATTTCCCGAAGCGCGACAATGCCGCGGTCTGGGCGCTGCGCCAGGCCGGGGCGGTGGTGCTCGGCAAGACCGTGACCACCGAACTCGGCGGCTCGCATCCCGGGCCCACCACCCATCCCTTCGATGCGCGCCACACGCCGGGCGGCTCCTCCTCCGGCTCCGCCGCTGCCGTCGCGGCGCGCATGGTGCCGACCACCATCGGCACGCAGGTCGGCGGGTCCATCATCCGCCCGGCCAGCTATTGCGGCAACGTCGCCCTGAAGCCGAGCCAGGGCGGCATCAACCGCGGTGAGCGGCAGGCGACCAGCATGAGCACCCATGGCGTGCATGCCGGCTGCGTCGAGGATATGTGGCAGGTCGCCATCGAGATCGCACGCCGCGCCGGCGGCGACCCGGGAAGGCCCGGCTTGATCGGCCCGCCCACGCCCCCCACCCCGCGCCGTCCCATGGCGCTCGGCGTGATGGAGACTGAGGGCTGGCCGCTGCTGGACGAGGCCAGCCGCGCCGCCTTCGAGCAGGTGGTCGAGGCGTTGCGCGCGCAGGGCGTGCTGGTGATCCGCCGCGCCGACCACGCCCTGATCGAGGGCTTCGAGCGCACCCTAGACGGCGCCCAGGCGCTGACCAGCGGCATCACCGGCTGGGAGAACCATTGGAGCTTTCGTAGCATAATGGCGCTGCACCCCGATGGCCTCAGCGCCCGCAGCCAGGCGGTGGTCGCCATGGCGGAACGGATGACGCCGGACGACTACCGCCAGCTTCTGCTGCAGCGGGAGGAAATGCGCCGGCGGCATGAGGCCACTGCCCCGCTCATTGATGCGCTGATCGCTCCGGCCTCGCCCGGCCCGGCGCCGCTGTGGTCCGGCGATGTTCCGGGCCAGCCGCTGAAGGCGCGCCCGACCGGCGACGCCGTCTTCAACACGCCAAGCTCCGCGTTGGGCGCGCCCGTTGTCACAGCGCCGCTCACCGCGGTACGCGGTCTACCAATGGGCATCCAGATCATGGGCCAGCCGCAGTCCGACGCGGCGGTGACGGCCATCGCGGCCTGGATGATGCAGACCCTGATACCTGCTGCGGCCTAACAGCTGCCCGGGCACCGGCGCCGAGTGCGCCGCGCATTGGGGTGCGACCTAGACTAGCCCACCGCATCCGATGTCTGTTTTGAGCCGGGCACCTGCCGGGATCACCCTGTCAGCTTGATCTGGCATCAGTTCTACTGGCGGGCGCTATCCCGCTTCGGGTTTGCCGCCCTGGCGGTGCTCAAAATTCGTGCGGTTCAGCCGCCGCCGGTGATTGGAGTAGAGCAGTGGCTCGTAGCGCGGCGGATTGCCGGGTCCCGTGCAACTCGGCACGACTCGGATGACCGCATCGTCGTCTGGCCCGTAGAAGAACGGGATCGCATAGCGCGCCTGGTCATTGGCGTTTACAACGCGGTGCGGCGTGGGCGCGAAGCGATCGTTGGAATAGCGCCCGAGCATTTCCCCCGTGTTGACCACGAATGTGTCGGGAATTGCGGGCGGGCGGATCCAGGTTCCGTCCCGTGTCCGCACCTCGAGGCCGGGCAGCTTCGACTGGGCGAGATAGGTGGTGAAATTCGTGTCGATATGCGGGGCGAAGCCGAACTGGTCCTCCGCCTGCATGGGCTGTGGCTCATAGCGAATCAGCCGTAGCGTGCAGGCCGGGTCGCGGAAATCGGGATCGAAATAGGCGGGAGGCAGGTCGAGCGCAGTGGCGAAGACGGCCAGCATGCGGTGCGCCAGCTCCTGCATCGCCTGGAAATAGGCAGTTGTCACTGCACGGAAATCCGGCTGGCTGTCCGGCCATCGGTTCAGGCTGACGAAAGGTTTGCGGGCCAGGATGTCCGGGTTGTCCGGTGCGCGGTCCCGGACGATGTAGAAGCTCTCGTTCAGGTTCGGCTTGCTGTTCGCATGCACCGTCGAGGTGCGGACGGTTTGCGCGCCTCTTGGCAGGTAGCCGATGTTCAGCTCGCCGACCTTCAGCGCGAGCTTGCGCTCCATCTCCAGGTCGAAGAAGCGCGCCGCCTCCGCAAAGCATCCCGCGATCAACTCCTGTGGGATCCGGTGATTGGCCACCACGAGGAAGCCCGTGTCCTCGCAGGTGCGCGCCACGTGACGTGCAAGTTCCTGCAAAGCGCCAGGCTCGTCGGCGAGGAAGGGAGCCAAGTCGAGGACGGGTATGCGGCCATCGGAACCAGCTGCGTGGCTCATCGGTGCATCGTCTCCATGAGGTTGTCCGTCGTCGAATAATCTGAGACGGTCCTGCGTGCTTCCTGCCGGATTTTCTGGCCGGTTTGGACCTGAGCATAGGCGGCATTATGGTGATGATTCAATTGTCACTGCGGGTGCTGTTTCGTTTGGGACGTTAGCGGTCCAGCAAAATGGTGAAGTTGACCCACGTGCGTCGACATCCCGAGGCTTGAGACGGAAGTGCTCGATGCTAAGATTCGGGGTGCCCCGCCTGTCGGAGTTCCGGCGGCAGATGGTGGAGGCATTCGATCAGATGTAACTGTAAAGTCCGCAGAGATTATTTCGATCTTTGTAGATCAAAAGAAGCTCAGGTTGAATGTGACAGATGCGTCGGGGTCAGGCCGAAACTTGCGTACCACTGACGAAACTTGGCGTCGACGCTCTATCGCCAGACTCTCGGCAGCGTAGAGGGATTTAAATATAAGCCTCGAACCTCGAACCTCGAACCTCGAACCTCGAACCTCGAAGCCTCGAAGCCTCGAAGCCTCGAAGCCGCGAAGCCGCGAAGCCGTGAAGCGGGGCGCCAAAGGCGTGCCGGGGCTTGGCTGCACTGCGGCTCGCCGACGCACCATGATCAGGGCACCCGGCTCAATGAATTCTGACGATGTCCGACGGCCCCAGCGGACTGCGTGCCAAAGTGTTCGCTCTCGAAGTGCGGATTTCGGGCAAGTGGGGTTCGAACCGAGGCAAGCACCGACCGCCCGGAAACCGGCCTTTGACCTAGATTTTTGAGTTCCGTACTAAAACGCCCAAGTCAGGAGGTCCGGAGAGAAATGGCCTTCGGAGAGCGATTTTCGGGCTTCTCCGGGTCCGGCCTGTCAACAGGTCCGCCCCGAAAACCCCAGGAAATCTGCCACTCAGCGCGGCGGTCAGTCTGGCGGAGAGCACGGCTCGTATGGGAACTGGCGGAGCGAGAGGAACCGGGATCGAACGATCTCTGAGCACGGAGGGATGGGACCGTTCACGCAGCCGGTGGCCCATAGCTGCAGCGGTGGGAACCGGATTCCAACCTTCGCTGACTTCCATGAGACATGTCTCGCCGGCCGACAGTCTTCTCGTACTGTGACCCAACCCGGGCTGGATCCGCAGGCAGTGTGCTCGACAGCAAGACGGTGAAGGCGCCGTTCGCCGAGATCCGCGGTTACGACAGCGGCAAGCTCACGGTGGGATTGTCTCGTACTGCGCAGATGCTTTCCTGGGTTGAGTAGCGGGCACGCTGGGTGGCCCATTCCTCGGTCTGTTGCTGCAGAATGGCGCCGATCAACCGTGTCATGGCGCCTGCGTTCGGAAGGATTACCGACGCGTACAGTTGGCCGGCACGCCCTCACTGGTCTAGGTGTGGCGGCGGTGTGATGCTCGCGGCGGTTGTAGGCCGTGCGCAGAGGAGAACTGGCGTGTCGAATTCTCCGGGTATGCCCAGCCCGGTTCCGGGCGACCAGGCGCTGTTGCCCGTGTCCGTCGGCAAGCGAGAGCCGATGCGCTTCGGCCTGCATCTTCTCCGCCTCGTCTTGGCCCTTGCGCTGCCCCTGGCCCTCCTGGCCGGGAGCCTCGCGGTCTGGAGCGCAGAGGGCGAACGCGCGCGAGCGCTGGAAGCCGTCGAGGCGACGGCGCACGTCATGCAGCTTGCAGTCGACCGCGAGCTCGGCATGACGGTCGCGGTAATGGAAACCCTGGCAACACAGCCCTCTGTGACGGCGGCTCTGCTCGGTGGAGTGGGCAGCGATGCCGCCGCGGCTTTCCGCGCGGAGGCGGCCGCGGTCGTCACACGACGACCCGCGGCAATGTACAACGTCACTCTCATCGCTCCAGGCGAGCCGCCGGCGCAGCTTGTCAACACGCTCGTGCTGCCAGCTCAGCAACCGCCGACGCTCGGCGGGGTGCGATACCCGCCGCGCCCGATCGGCGCCCCGCCGCAGCCCGGGAGTGCGGTCCGCGAGGTCTTGGCGAGCAGCCAGATGGTCATCAGCGACCTTTTCCGCGGTTCGATCTCGGGCTGGACCATCGTCGTGGCAGTGCCGATCCTCCAAGAGGGCCAGGCGATCGGCGTGATCAGCGCCGGGCTGCGGCCAGCCCATCTCGGGGAGGTGCTGCGGAAGCATCTGCCGGCGGGAGGGGGGGTCGCCTCGCTGATCGATCGAGGCGGCGTCGTCGTCGCCCGCACCGTCGCCGAGGAGCAATTTGTAGGGACGCCCACGACCGAGGCGGCCATTGCGTTCCTGCGCGAACCGGGCGCCGAGGCGCGCTTGGTGCGAACCCCTTCGCTAGAGGGCGTGCCCCACTACGCTGCCCTCCGGCGCCTCGAGGCGGCGCCTCTTGTCTTGGGCTACGGACCGCCGCAGGCGGTGGTGGACGCGCCGGTCCGACGCACCCTTGCCATCGCTGGCGGTGGCGGTGCGCTCGTTCTGGCGCTGGCTGGCGCGCTGGCCCTTTGGCTCGGCCGGCGCCTCGGGCAGGAGATCGCGGTCCTTGGCGCCGACGCGTTTTCCCTCGCGCACGGCGAAGCGCCACCGCCACGTAGGCCTTCGTCCGTAAGCGAGGTCCAGGCAGCACGCAGCTCGCTTCTGCACGCCACAGCGGCGCTCGCGCAAGGCGAGGAGCGGTTGCGCGACCTGCTCGCGACCCTCGACCTCGGCGCTTCCATCGCGCGCGACCCGGACGGCACCATCCGCTTCTGGTCCAAGGGCTGCGAGCGACTGTACGGCTGGACGGCGGAGGAGGCAGTCGGCCGGGTTGTGCACGACCTGCTCCGCACCGTCTTTCCCGTGCCGCGCACCGAGATCGAGGCGAGCTTGGCTCGCGAAGGCGAATGGATTGGCGACCTGCGCCACCGCAGTCGGGACGGGCGCGAGGTGCTGGCTGCCGCGCGGATGGTGCTGCGCCAGGCGGCTGGCGGGCGTGCGGCCGCCGTCCTGGAAACCTTCACGGACGTCACGGCCCAGCGCCGGGCCGAGGTGGCGCTTGCACAGAGCGAGGCGCGTTTCGCCCGCGCGGTCGACGCTGCCCGGATCGGCACCTGGGAGTGGGACGCCCTGGACGACAGGTTGACCGGCTCGCCGGGTCGGGAGGCGCTTTACGGCCGCCCGCAAGGCGCGCTCCCCGACCGGGCGGCGCTGCTCGCGGCGGTGCATCCGGATGACCGAACTGCGGTCGCCGAGGCGGGCGCGCGCGCCATGCGCGGCGAGGCGGACGGGCACTACGAGGCGGAGTTCCGCACGGTGTGGCCTGACGGGACCACACGCTGGCTCAGGACCCAGGGCCGTGCCGAGTTCGGCCCGGACGGGGTGCCGCTGCGGATGGCCGGCGCCGTGGTGGATGTGACGGAGCGCCGCGAGGGGGAGGAGAGGCAGGCGCTGTTGGCGCGTGAGGTGGACCACCGGGCGAAGAATGCGCTGGCCGTGGCCCTGTCCGTGGTGCGCCTCGCCCCGCGCGATGTGCCGCCCGCCGAGTTTTCAAAGGCGGTGGAGGGCCGTGTCTCGGCCATGGCGCGGGCGCACTCACTGCTTTCTGCCGAGCGCTGGACCGGCGCAGATCTGCGGGCGATCGCCGAAGGCGAGATCGCAGTCCACGCCGACCGCGTCCAGATCAAAGGCGTGCCGGTCCGCGTCGGGCCAGAGGCGACGCAACCCATCGCGATGGTTCTGCATGAGTTGGCGACCAACGCCGCCAAACACGGCGCCTTCTCCATGCCAATGGGGTTCGTCCAGTTGAGCTGGGAGCGTCTGCCCGACGCGATCGGCGGAGGTGTGCAGCTGCGCTGGCAGGAGTGCGGCGGCCCGTCGCTCGACCGGCCGCCGATCCGCACGGGCTTCGGGCACCGTCTGGTGTCGTTGCTGTCGGAGCGCCAGCTCGGCGGCACCACCGTGTTCGATTGGTCGGATCCGGCCGGCCTGCGGGTGGCAATCACCATCCCCGCGCGGCACCTGGGTGAGGACCGAAGCGCTGTCGGGCAGGCCGCGCCTGTCGTTGGGCCTCCGGTGCAGCCCTGGGCCCCGCCTGCTGTTCCGCCTGATGCGGCGCGCGGCCCCCGCGTGCTTCTTGTGGAGGATCAGGCGTTGCTCGCCCTGGAGGCCAAGGCGGTGCTGAACGCCCTCGGCTGCGAGGTGGTGGGGCCGGCGCGGACGCTGGCGGACGCGCTCCGCCTTGCAGCCACTGAGCCGAACCTCGCCGCCGCGCTGCTGGACGTGAACCTCGGCGGAGGCGAGATGGTGTTCCCGGTCATGGACGTGCTGCGCACGCGCGGCGTGCCCTACCTGCTGGCGACGGGCTACGGGAGCGCTGCGATCGACGCCGGCCAGGCACACAATGCCGTGGCCGTGCTGCGCAAACCCTATGCGCGCGAGTTGGTGGCCGGCGCCCTTCTTCGTGCGCTGCTGCGGCGAAAGGACTGAGGAGGGGGACGCCGCCATCGTCGAGGCCGTCACGGCGCTCTGCCGGCGTCTGGACATGACTTACTCTGCCGAGGGCATGGAGACCGAGGGCCAGCTTTACCTGCTCGCGCGGGGCGGGTGCACGGAAGCTCAGGGCTATCTGCTGGGCCGGCCCGTGCCGCAGGCGGCTCTGCTCCGCTCCCTCGATGCCTCGGGCTGACAATCGGCGGTCGCCGCCGCACGATCAGCACGCGCTCCGCGCGGCCTGGTGAGCGGGACCCGCCTTCCGGGGGCGCAGGAGAGGGTGCGACCGGATGCAGACGGTCTCTGCGGGGCGTGCAGAAAGGATTCAGTTCCGCTGCTCAGCCGATGCTGACGCCCTCACGCTCCAGCACCCGCCGCACGGCCGGTCGGGCGAGCATGCGGTCCTTGTGGACGGTGAAGTTCGGCAGGTCGTGCATCGGCAGGCCGGCGCGCATGCCCCAACCGTAGAAAACGAAGGCGTAGCAGTCCACCGTCGAGAACCGGCCAAGGAACCAATCGTTGCCTGCCAGCCGGGCGTCGATCTCGCGGCAGTGGCCGTGGAAGGTCGCCAACCCCCTTACCTTGATCCCCTCCTCTGCAGAACGCTCATCGCTGAAACGTCGAGGGGCCCAGAAGTGGGAAAAGGCCGGGTGCACGGCAGTGGCAAAGAAGGCCATCCACGACAGCGCATGTGCCTCCTCCTCTGGGCCAGTCGGCAGCAGCCTGGCCTCAGGATAAGTGCGCGCAACGTAGGTCTGGATGGCGATATTCTCAACCAGCACCGAGCCATCGCTCAACCGCAGCGCGGGCACCTTGCCGCGTGGGTTGACCCGCAGGTACGCCTCGGTCCGGTGCTCGCCCGCGTCTTCGTTGACGTAGCAAGTCAGATACTGGGCGCCAGCCTCTTCGAGCGCGAGGTGCGAGGCCATCGATGACGACCCGGGTGCATAATAGAGCGTGAGCATCGGCGATCCTCCCCGCTCCAGTTCACCCCCGCTTCATCGCCCGCTCAAGGACGAAATAGCCATCAGAGTCGGTCCGCGAACAGTTTCAAGGTTGGCAGAGCCTTCGCATCATGAGGCGAATGGATGCGAGGCGGAGGAATGCGAGCGCGGTGCGGCTGAGGTTCTCCCAGTCCTTGGCTGTTGATTGCCACTGAGAGCTGATGGGGTGGACGGCCCCTACGCGGCATCTTGTGCCAAGCTCGGAGCCGCAAAGGCATCGAGCGAAAGGAGCCGTCCACCATGAAGAATACCGCAAAGGCCGTTCCGATCACCATCGGCCTGGACATCGCGAAGAACTTCTTCCAGGTGCATGCGGTCGACGCAGCTGGCCAGGTCGTGCTGCGCCGGAAGCTCAGCCGTGGCGAGGTACTCCGCTTCTTCGAGGCGCAGCCCAAGGTGCTGGTCGGGATCGAGGCATGTGGCACCGGCCATTTCTGGGCACGCGAGATCGCAGCACTCGGGCATGAGGTGAAGCTGCTGCCGCCCACTTACGTGAAGGCCTATGTCAAGCGCGGCAAGACCGATGCCGCGGATGCCGAGGCGATCTGCGAGGCGGTCACGCGGCCCAACATGCACTTCGTGCCGATCAAGACAGCAGAGCAGCAGGCGGCGCTGATGATGCACCGCTCCCGTGAGTTGCTGGTCGGACAGCGTACGGCGCTGGTGAACGCGCTCCGCGGTCACCTTGCCGAGCTCGGCATCGTCACGACCAAGGGCATCCACCGCGTTGTCGATCTGCTGGCTGAGCTGGTCGGGGTGGATAACGCCAGGATACCGCCCCTGGCCCTTGCCTCGCTGCGCTGTGTCGCCGCCCAGATCGAGGCGGTGGAGGCGCAGATCGAGGAGCTCGAGGCGCTGATCATGGAGTGGCACAAGGGCCATGAAGCCAGCCAGCGGCTGGCCAGGATCCCCGGCGTCGGGCCGATCACGGCCTCGGCGGTCGTCGCCACGATCGGTGACGCCTCCAGCTTCGCGTCCGCCCGGCACCTCTCATCGGCCCTGGGGCTGACACCCCGGCAGAACAGCAGTGGCGGCAAGGCCAGGCAGGGCGGGATCTCCAAGGCGGGGAACGCCTACCTGAGACGGCTACTGTTCATCGGCGCGATCGCGGTGATCCGGAGCAAGCGGGCGCAGGTGATTGGAAGCTGGCTGGCGCGGCTCATCGAGCGCCGGCCAGCGAAGGTCGTGGCCATAGCGGTGGCGAACAAGTCTGCCCGGATCATCTGGGCCATGCTGCGCCGCGGCGAGGCTTATCGGGCCCCGACGATGAACGCCATTGCCGCAGCGGCTGCCTGAGGGAGGAGAACCAGAGCTTCCCCGTCGGAGAGGCCGCGGCCGACGGGGCGTAGGGGCGAAGCGAAGTGATAGCAAAACCGGTCGAGACCGGGACCCGGCAGCAACCAGACCGAGTCAGGGCGTTCTTAAACGCGCAGAGCTGATTTTGGAGCTGGGTCACGGACTTCATCAGGGCCAGCGGTCATGCACACCGCAAAGAAAGGCCGGACACATGACCGCACCCGACCGCGGCGCCGCCACATCCAAAACGCCCTTGCATCCAAGGGGCCGTCCACACATGACCCGGGGTTGCCACGAGGATCTGACCCGGGTTGTGGGGATACGGGGTTTGGATTCCGTCAGGTGGGCTGTGGTTTCCTTTCGCGATGGGCCTGGGTGGCGGAGCTGTTCCTGAAGCGGAAGCTGTCGTTGCCGGTCTCCAGGATGTGGCAGTGGTGGGTGAGCCGGTCGAGGAGCGCCGTCGTCATCTTCGCATCACCGAAAATCGCCGCCCACTCACTGAAACTGAGATTGGTGGTGATGACGACACTGGTCTGCTCGTAGAGCTTGCTGAGAAGGTGAAACAGCAGGGCACCGCCCGATGCGCTGAACGGCAGATATCCAAGTTCGGTGCTCCGCAGCGCGACTGGGTCGCCCCGCTGCGGCGTCGCCGCGACTGATGCCCCTGCCGCCAGGCCCGCTGAGGCGGTTGAACAGAGCCAGCGCGATTGCTAGGCCCCTGGCTCGGCAAGGCTTGAACGGAGCTGCGCCGCGCAGATGCTGACCGTGCGGGTGCCGTTGGCGGTCGGGAAGCAGCGGGGTGGGCGGAAGCTGGTGCTCACGCCGGGCAGCACCACGAATCGGGACCTCTTGGCGGCGGACACCACATTGGTGAAGGCGCTGGCCGGTCCGCTACGGCACGATCGACGAACTGGCCGCGGCCGAGAAGATCAACTCGTCCTATGTCTCACGCTTGCTGCGCCTGACGCGGCTGGCGCCGGGTATCGTGGAGGCGATCCTGAACGGGCGGCAGCCGGAGGGGATGACGCTACCGCGACTGATGGCGCCCTTTTCGGTGGAGTGGGAGGGGCAGTAATGAGGTGGATGACAGCGGGTTCATCCTTGGGCACAATAATCGATACTTGGACGTCTGCGGCTGGCGCCGTGGCGCCGCCGGAGTCGATTGCCCCCATGTCGCGTATCTCAACCCCTCCAGGCGTCGTCGGCCCTGGGCCACTGTATGCGGCGCTGCGGCAGGTCGCAGACGAAATTGTTGACAGGTGCGGGCGGTTGACGAGGTGCGAGAAGACGCGCCATCGAAGAGTTCGTCCATGAGCGATAACGTCTTGCCGTTTGCGACCGATCCCTACGGCACCTGGGACGAGGGCATACTTGCTCTCTGCAAATCGATGGCAGATCGACAGCGCTTGCCAGCCGTGTTGCGACGTTTGGAAAGGACCGCCGAGCGCCTGCCGCTCACCCTCGAAGATCTCTGCGTCTTAGCACTGGTTAGCCCGGTCGATGCGTCATTGGAATCAATCCTGTCTGAGGTCAAAGCAGCGCAGGGTACACCAATGTCGGACCAGCCAAGTTTTGAGAGGTCGGAGTGGGGTGCGCGGCTTCGCGCCGGTTTGGATGCCATCGAGGCGCCGATCCGTGCGCGGGAGGAAGCGGCCGAGGCAGCCTTTGGCCCAGGCCATCCGTGCCGCATACTCGGTGACACGCTGTGGGGGATCGTGGCGTCCGCCATGGTCGATGCGTCGGACCGGCTGGACGCGAAGGATCCGTTCCGACGGCTGGGCACGCGCCTCGGTCTGTGGTTCGTGCCGTCCTCGGAGCGTCGCTGGCTGGGCATTCCCCTGGCCGAAGACGACCTCGGCATTCGGGACCTGCTGCGACGCCTGGTGTCCCGATTGCCGCGACCCGGCGACGACGACGCGCCCGCGCTTCGGCTGCTGAGGATCGCGACCGGGACGGAAGCCGTGCCGCATTCGGCCGACGGTCTCGCCGTATTACTCGAGATCGGCGAAGCCAGCGAAGCACAGGCCGCAAGGGTCCTTCTCGACTCACTCCTTCTCAACATGATGAACGCAATTGGCTGGGATCATCGGACAACCCTCGAACCTGCGGACGTCCACCTTGCTATATCCGTCAAGAACCGCATCAGTAGGCACGAGGATGCATCCTTGGATGCCACGGCGTCGCTGTCGGACTGGCTGCGGCAAGGCAGACGAGCCGCGTTTCTGCCGGACCTGTCATGGTTCCTTCCGGACATCTGCTTCCATCTTAAGGAATGGCCGGAGGGCAAACCACCTGCCTTACTGACAACGGTCATGGACGTCCTCACGCGGCATGGCTTTGCCGCCTACCCGCAAGGCCCGTTCCCGCTGAACTACTACAGCCAGTTCGAAACCGAACGAGAGCTTCCAGCACGCCTCGCGCAGTCACTGCCGGAAGCCCATGACCTGCTGCGCCTTCTCTCCCTCCGCAGCGGCGACTGGGCGGAGGACGGCGGCGAACTCGGTACGGGCTTCTGGGGCGACCCCGCACAGCCCGATGACGGCATCATGGACCTCCGCACCGCGTGCGAACGCGCGCTTAATCGCGGCGATACGGCCCTGGCGGACATGTTGATTGGCTGCTGGTTGATGTTCGTCTCCCTTGGCACGCAGCGCTCGCTTCCGCATGTGCCTGACTTGGCGCGCATCATCCGCCGCATCCCCCCTGCTGATCGCCTGTCGATCGATGCAGTCCTCGGCCTCGGTGTGGCTGAACTGGCAGCCGATCCCCTGGGCGCACGGCGGCTCGCCCCGCTGCTGTCCTATCTGCCGCTCGTAATTCGGGTTACGTCGTCCGAGCCAGAGGAAGATTTTCGCGCTCATCTTGGTGAGGAAGCTTGGGAATGGCTGTCCGCCGCTTCTCGAAAGGTGCTTCTGGAAAACGAGCATCTGTTCCGCGACTGGCGCCGCCTAGGCGCCGCCGAGGCCAACGCGCGCGGTCCGGCGAAGCTGTTACCGCACTGGGCCGCCGTATTCGAACCGCTGCTTCGCCGCGCGCTTCGCCGTTGCGACCGCGCCTTTGCGCTGGAAGTCACCGACCGCATGCCGCTCGGCGAGCTTCTCGGCAAAATCGAGACCGCCTGGAAGCGCGCAGACGATTGGCCGGCAGATGACGACCGACGGCGGCACCTCGTTGGCGCTCCATGGCTGGAGATGCTTGAAGACCTCAATAGGGCAAACACGCGTTGGGGCAAGCATCTAGTGAGCGACGACAACCTGTCTCCCGGTTGGCATGACGTTGCAGCCCTGCGGTCGCGCGTCATCTTCGGCGGGGCGCTTCGGCGCTGCCTTGAGGCAGCCGGCAAGCCCCCGTCAGCATGAGCCAATCCCAATCCCTCTCCGCCCCCATCTGGTTCGTCGCCGATCTGCTGCGCGGCGAATACAAGCCCTCGAAATACGGCAAGATTATCCTGCCCTTCACCGTGTTGCGCCGCCTGGACTGCGTGTTGGCTCCCACCAAGCGCGCCGTCCTGGCCGAGAAGGCCGCGAAGGAGGTGATGGGCCTCAGCCCGGAGCATTTCCTTTACAATATTAACGATTTAACCCTCGTCAACACCTTGCAGCATGACCGGCGCCGCGCCGATGCTGACCGTGCGGGTGCCGCTGGCGGTCCGGAAGCATCGGGGCGGGCGCAAGCTTGTGCTGACGCCGGGCGACATAGCGCCCCGCGGCGCTGCGGCTGCAGACACCACGCTGGTGAAAGCGCTGGCCCGGGCGTTTCGGTGGCGGCGGATGATGGAGGCGGGTCGCTACGGCACGATCGACGAACTGGCGGCGGCAGAGAAGATCAATTCCTCCTATGTCTCGCGTCTGCTGCGCCTCACGCTGCTTTCCCCCGACATCGTCGAGTCCATACTGGACGGGCGGCAGCCTGCCGGGATGACACTGCCTGCGCTGATGGAGCCGTTTCCGGTGGAGTGGGAGCGGCAGCGCGAGGCACTCGCAGGTGGCGATGCGCGAGATGGTCAGGTGATATAGCGTCTTCGTGGGACTGACCGGACGGGGAGACCAGAATGACACCGCGAGGCGCGATCCTGCAAATTGCAAAGATGGTCGGTCACGACATGGCCCGGGGCGCGCCAAGCCGCGGGGCCTTGGATCCCGGTCCGATGCTGGCCCAAACCGGCGCCACGCCAGATCTCGTCGCCTGCTTGGTGTCCGAGGCCACAAAGAAGCGGCCGGCGAACCGAATCGTCGAAGCCTGCTGTTTTCTGCTGGAAGGGGCGCTCAACGATTTGCGTATCGCCGGCAATGGCGGAGACACCGCGGCACGCGCACGCCTTGTGGAGACCTGTAACGCGGTGGAGACGGCGGCCACTGTGAACCGCCTTGCCCCGAGTGTTCTTATGCTGATTGCGCGGGCCTTTGCTCAGGCCGGGCTGGAGCCTGGGTGCGGATTCCGACGGAAGTCGGCCACTGATTCCGATTTGATGTCGGCCGGTGATTCCGGGCTGAAGTCGGCCATTCCGATTTGAAGTCGGCCACCCTGCCAGGGGTGGTGGTTGCTCGACGGCTGGGCGGGGTCCGGGCCCCCTTCGCGATGGACGCGAGAGGGGGACCTGGATGCCGGCCGAGAGAGTGTCGATGCGACGCGTGCGAGAGATCCTACGGCTGAAGTACGAGGTGGGCGCGACCGACCGGGCGATCGCGCGCTCGGTGGGCGTTGCGCGCAGCACGGCGCGGCTGTGCCTGGATCGGGCGGCGGCTGCGGGGCTGACCTGGCCACTGCCGGCGACGGTGACGGACGGCGCGCTGGAGGCGCTGCTGTTCGCCGGCGGTTGGGCGCAGGTCGGGCTCCGACGAAAGGCCGAGCCGGACTGGGTGGCGGTGCACCGGGAGCTGCGCCGGCCGGGCGTGACGCTGATGCTGCTGTGGGACGAATACACGCGCGAGCAGCCTGGCGGATATGGCTACAGCCGTTGGTGCGACCTCTACCGCGGCTGGGAGGGCCGACTGTCGCCGACGATGCGGCAGGTGCATCTGGCGGGGGAGCGGCTGTTCGTCGACTTTGCCGGGCAGACGGCGGAGGTGATCGATCCCGCCACCGGCGAGGTGCGGACTGCACAGGTGTTCGTCGCGGTGCTGGGGGCGTCGAGCTACACCTACGCCGAGGCGGTGTGGACGCAGACGCTGCCGGACTGGGTGGGCGCGCATGTCCGTGCGCTGAAGTTCATCTGCGGGGTGCCGCGGCAGATCGTGCCGGACAACCTGCGGAGCGGCGTGCTGCGGGCCAACTGGTACGAGCCCGGCCTCAACCCGACCTACCGCGATCTGGCGGCGCATTACGGCACGGCGATCCTGCCGGCGCGGATCCGGCGGCCGCGCGACAAGGCCAAGGTCGAGGCAGGCGTGCTGGTGGTGGAGCGCTGGATACTGGCGCGGCTCCGGCATCAGCGGTTCGGCTCGCTGGCGGCGCTGAACGTGGCGATTGCCGCGCTGCTGGTGGACCTGAACGGCCGGCCGATGCGCAGGCTCGGGGTCAGCCGGCGGCAGTTGTTCGAGGAACTGGACCGCCCGGCACTGGCCCACCTGCCGGCGGAGCCGTTCGTCTACCAGTCGCTCTCCTCCATCGCCCGCGCCATCACCGGCACACGCTGGAATGGCTGGTTGTTCTTTGGCCTGAAGAACCGGAGGGGCACGGCATGAAGCGCAAGCCAGCCGCCGACGCCGTTATGCCGGCCACGGTCAGGAAGATCCGCGCCGCCGTGTACACGCGCAAGTCGAGCGAGGAAG
>NZ_JBHMFS010000024.1:0-65582 GCF_051433165.1 Falsiroseomonas sp. E2-1-a4
TCGGCTTTATCTCGAAGCGGGCGACGACACAGCCGAAGGCGGTGCAGGAGCGGACCTGATCCTCGGCGAGGGCGGCAACGACCTGCTTCGCGGCGGCCTGGGCGACGACATCCTCGATGGTGGCGCAGGTGACGACACCATCGATGGTGGCGACGGCGATGACCAGGCCTTCGGTGGCGCGGGCGACGACTACCTCATCGGCGGTGCGGGACAGGATGTCCTCAATGGTGGCGCAGGCAGCGACACGATCGATGGCGGCGCCGGAGCGGATCTTCTGATCGCAGGCGAGGAGGACGATTCAGGCACCAGGAATCTGCTTCGCGGCGGGGCGGGTGAGGACATCCTGGTCGGCTTCGCCGGCGCCGACACCCTGGACGGAGGCAGCGACAACGATACGCTGTACGCCGGTGGCGGCAATGACTTGCTGATCGGCGGGTCCGGCAACGATCTGATGAATGGTGAGGCCGGCAACGACACATTGATCGGCGGTGCCGGGGCGGACACGATGATTGGCGGGGACGGAATCGATACGGCCGATTATTCCGCCTCCACTGGAGTCGTCGTGGCGCTGGACGGTTCGGTGGCCGGCACCTCGGACGCGGCAGGGGATCTTTTCGCGTCCGTCGAAAATCTGGTCGGCTCCGCCACTGGCGCAGACCACTTGATTGGCGATGCTGGAAACAACCGCCTGGACGGCCTTGCTGGCAACGATACGCTGAATGGGGGGCTCGGTTCCGACACCATGGTGGGCGGCACTGGCAACGACCTGTATATTGTCGATCAGTCCGATGATGTCGTGATTGAGGCGGCCGGCCAAGGGATCGACACGGTACGCACTTCCATCAGCTACAGGCTGGGGGCGAATCTGGAGAATTTGATGGCCGCGGATGGTGCCACCGCCGGACTGACGTTGACCGGCAACGCGCTCGGCAACCTCATCACCGGAGGCAGGGGCCACGAGGTGATCAGGGGCGGCGGCGGAAATGACTGGCTCTCCGGCTCCGATGGCAATGACAACCTGGTCGGCGGTGCTGGCGACGACACCCTGGCCGGGGGGAGGGGGCACGATCGCCTTACAGGCAACCAGGGCAGGGATTCCTTCCTCTTCGATACCATGCCGAGCAGCAGCGCCAATCTCGACCGGGTCGTCGATTTTTCTGCGGCGGAGGACATGGTGCTCCTGAAGAATGCGATCTACCTCGGCCTCGGTGCGGCCGACGGCGCCTTGGCCGCGCACGCCTTCCATGCGGCGGGAGGCGCAACAACGGGCGCGGACGCCAGCCACCGGATCGTCTATGATAACAGCACCGGCCGGCTCTTCTACGATGCGGATGGGCTGGGCGGCACGCCCTCCGTCAACTTCGCCTTGATTGAGAACAAGGCAATCATCACAGCCGAAAATTTTGCTATAATTTAGTTACGAAGTGGGCGCGCAAGACGCCATTTCTGCAGCATGGCTTGTCACGAGAGATGGAACTCATCTCCCGCCAAATTCCTGAAAAATTAGTATGGTAGTCCCAGGCGGCTGCCACGCAGGCCACGGAACGCATGCGCATTGTAAAGCTGGTAAAAACGCACTTTGCAGAGGCTGTTTTCATGTCAGTCCCATAATGGGGCGATACATTTGAGTCTCTGTCCTAGATCATGTTGAGTCCGGGGAAGTGTTTTTGATTCCATGTCCGAATTCCCGATTCGCTGGAGCGTCTGATGTGGACCGCTGAAAACCGCGCCCGCTATGACCGCAATAAGGTGCGCTATCCCCGCGATCTGACGGAGGCCGAGTGGGAACTCGCCCGGTGTGAGATTCCGCACGCAAGCGGGGCGGGAACAAGCGCACGATGGATGAGCGCGAGGTGCTAAACCGATTGATGTATGTGCCGGGCACCGGCTGTCCGTGGCGGGCGATCCCGAAGGACTTCCGCCGGACAGAACGCTCAACTTCTTCTTCCGGCGTTGGCAGCACGACGGCCGAGAGGATGAATCGTGATCGCCTTGTTGAACCGCTGCCAACGGTTCAACAAGGACTGGGAGTGCATCAACCCGAAACGCCCTGGCATTCCTCCGCTGGGCGCCAGTTCGCTCGATGCTGCCAAGGCTCTGACAAAACTACAGCATGATCTTGAACGGACTTCGAGGCGCAGGATGATTTTGCTTTTCCGAAAGCTCGCTCGACCATGGAAGCGTATTGATTGGGATAAGCCCTGGCGGCACTCTGGGTATTTTTCACGCCGCACAATCATACTGATTTTGATTGGAGGGCCAGCGGCGGCCTGGATCGCAGTTGTTCTCGGAGCGATATGGATTCATCAGTAGATTTTTTGGCAGGCGCTGGTCAGGACACACTGCCCGAACCAGAAGGTGACAGTTGCGATGAGGGTGATCGCGCTATAGAAGGATGCCCGGCTCGACCTCGTCGCCCAGCGGGTGGATCTTGCGTTGTGCAGGGCGCCTCGGATCGAGGGCGACGCAGAATGGTCTTCTGGGGTTTGGCGGCGGTGGTTTGGAGGTCGGAGAACGCAACGAGCCTGGAAATCGCGCTCCAGAGGCCGAAAGTCTCCGAAGCTCGGGGTAGCGTGATTTTTTCCTAAAGCCTAACATTGCCTAATTTGAACGAATTCGTTCGGGCCCGGGTCAAGGCTTTTCAGCAGTACGACCCCATACCGGCCGGGTCAAAACCGCCGTCGAGGCCGAGCGCGATGGCGACGCTTTCCTTCACGTTCGGCATTTTCTCGCGCGACAGGCCGATCAGTTCCGCCACACCCGTCAAGCGTTCCTTCAGCACCGCCGCACCTGCGGTCTTCAGCGCTGCGTCAGCACCACCGCACTCGCCACGCCAACGTTGGCCGCCGCTCGCGCTGGGATATCGATGATGCTACCCAAATGCGAAAACGCTGCTGCCCTAACGAAGGTTGCCGATCTCCCGCAGCTTGTGGTCCGGTAGCAGCTCCGCCTTGACGCGAGCTGCCGACGGTCAGGGCGACAACCTCCACCGTGCCGGCCACTGCACGGCCGGGGATGTCGCTGGCGGCGCGCATCACGCGGACGCGGGGCGCGCCGTCGGCGTTGATCGAGCCGGCCGTCACGGGCTAGCCGGGTCACGAGTAACGGAGATGCTCACCCCGCTCGCCGGGCTTTCGTCGAGCGTCGAGCTACCTTCCTCAATTGTGCCGTCGCAGGGCACGCGGCCGCCGAGGCTTATCAGCACCAGGTTGCCGACGAAAAGACGGTCGACAGGGATCAGCGACCGCTTGTACCGAGTCGCACGTCCTCCGCCAGGGCGACCCGCGGAAATCCGCGGGAGGGAATGCGCCGACATCCGGCATGCGCGCCTCAGCGCGCGTCGCGCCGCCTCCGGCGTAGGAGGGTTGGAGCGACCAGGACCACCGCGGCAAGCGCGAGGAAGCTCGCGGAAATAGGCTCCGTGATGAAGATCGTCGGGCTGCCGTACCCGATGAGCAGCGCCTGGCGCACCGCGCGCTCGAACATTGGCCCGAGCACATAGGCCAGAAGCAGCGGCGCGGGTTCGAAGCCCGCCTTGTGCAGCACCCAGCCCAGCACACCGAAGGCCGCCATCATCAGGACGTCGATCGCGTTGTTGTTCAGGCTGAAGGCGCCGACCACGCAGAACATCAGGATCAGCGGCAGCAGCACCCGCTGCGGCACGCGCAGCATGGCGACGAACAATGGCAGCAGCGGCACGTTCAGGATCACCAGCATCGCATTGCCCACCAGCATGCTGGCCACCACACCCCAGAACAGGTCGGGACGCGTGGCGATCAGCCCGGGGCCGACCGGTATGCCATGGATCAGCAGCGCCCCCAGGATCACGCCGAGCACCACGTTGGAAGGAATGCCAAGCGAGAGCAGCGGCACGAAGGTGGATTGCGCGGCGGCGTTGTTCGCTGTCTCCGGCCCGGCGACGCCCTCGATCGCGCCATGTCCGAAGCGCTCCGGTGTGCGCGAGATACGCTTCTCCATCACGTAGGAGGCGAAGGAGGCAAGCATGGCACCGCCGCCCGGCAGCAGGCCCAGGAAGAAGCCCAGCACCGTGCCGCGCCCGATCGGGCCGGCGCTGGCGCGCCAATCGGCGCGCGACGGCAGCAGGTCGCGGATGCCGCGCGGCTGGGCACGGAAGCTGCCGCCACGAACCTCGCGCTCGACAAGAACAAGGACCTGGCCGACGCCGAACAGGCCCATCGCCAGCGTCACGATGGACACGCCATCCTCCAGGTACATCAAGCCGAAAGTGTAGCGCTCCGACCCGCCCATCATGTCGCGCCCGACGGTGCTGGCAAGGAAGCCGAGGCCGATCATCACCAGCGCACGCGGCAGCGACTGCTCGGTGGAGACCTGCGTGATCAGCACGATGCCCAGCAGCATCAGCGCCGCATACTCCGCCGGCCCGAAGCGGTTCGCGATGTCCGCCACGGCGGGGCCCACGGCGGCGATGCCGAAGGCCGTCGCGATGCCGGCGATGAAGGATCCGAAGGCGGAAATGCCCAGGGCCGGGCCCGCCCGCCCGAGCCGCGCCATCGCGTGGCCATCCATGCAGGTGACGATGGAGGCGGCCTCGCCCGGGATGCGGAACAGGATCGCGGTGATCGAGCCGCCATACATTGCGCCGTAGTAGATTCCCGCTAGCATGATGATCGAGCCGGTGGGATCGAGCCGGAAGGTTACCGGCAGCAACAGCGAGATCGTCGCCGTTGGGCCGAGGCCCGGCAGCACGCCGACCGCGGTGCCGACAAACACCCCGATCAGGCAGTAGATCAGGTTCGCGGGCTCGGTCGCGACCACCAGCCCCTGGAGCAAGCCGCTGAACATCTCCATGCCGGTCAGAACCAGGACGGGCCGGGCAGGGGAACCTCCAACATGCGGACGAACAGCAGTTCGGTCGCCGCCACCGCGCCCGCGGCGACGGCCAGGGAACCCGGCACCCCGACGCCGCCCACCAGGGTCAGCGCGAACAGCGCGAGGCCGCTGGCGGCGGCATAGCCGATCGGCTGGAACAGCAGGCCCCACGCCACGACGATCACCATCGTCGCGGCGAGCCGCAGCGGCGTCGGCCTGCCTTCCTCATCCGCGTCCCTCAAGGCCGGCGCGGAAATTGGCGCCGGTTGGCGGAGCTCCGCTACGACCGCGACGGCGGCGACGCCGATCAGGCAGCACGCCATAAGCGGGAATAGACCGGGCCCCGGCTCGCCATCGCTCCACAGCCCGTACTGCCCCGACCGGATGGCCGCGGCGGCGGTGACCACCACCGTCACCGTGAGAACGGCCCAGCCCGCCGCGCGGCTCAAGGCATCTGCCGCAGCGCGTCACCAATGGCGGCATAGTCGCGCAGCGCGTCGGCGCGGAAGGTCTCGCCGGGCGCGAAGCTCGGGATCATTTTGAGGCGTGCGATCAGGTCGCGCATGCGCTGGGCCTCAGTCGCCTCGCGCACCAGGGTCTCCCAGCGCTGGGCGATCGCCGGGGGCAGGTTCGGCGGTCCGCCGACGCCGTAGAAGATGGCCGGGCTGACCGGATAGCCGAGTTCGCGGAAGGTCGGCGCATCCGGGGCGACCGGCAGGCGCTGCGGCCCGGTTTCGGCGAGGATGCGAATCTCGCCCGCGTCGTACAGAACCGCGTAGTCACTCTGCGCAACCATGTCGATGTGGCGGCCGCGGAAGGCGGTGATCGCTTCCGGCCCGCTGTTGAAGGGCACATGCACGGCGCGCACGCCCTCCTGGCGGAACGCCATCTCGATCACGACGTGGGCGCCACCGCGCGCGGCGACGGCAGTGTAGCGTAGCCGGCCGGGATTGGCGCGCGCCCAGGCGATCATGTCCTGGTAGGTGCGCCAAGGACTGTCTGTGGCGACCGCAATCGGCTGCGGCGCGAGCAGGTAGCGCGCGATGAAGGTCAGGTCGCGCGTCGGGTCGTAGCCTGCATTGCTGACCGCGTGCGGGCGCACGAGCACCGGGCTCGCCGTCAGCGCGCCAAGCGTATAACCATCGGGCGTCGCCCGCGCGAGTTGCAGCGTCATCAGTCCGCCGCCCGCACCGGGCCGGTTCTCCACCAGAACGCGCTGGCCGAGCTTCTCACTCGCGAGGTCGGCGATCAGCCGCATCGTGACATCGGTCGCGCCGCCTGCGGCGAAGGGGACGAGGATGCTCACCGGCCGGGATGGGTAGGTTTGCGCGTAGGCAGGCGCGGCGAGGGCGGCCGTGGCGACGCCGAGCAGGGTGCGGCGCGGTAAGGATGGTCCGGTCATTGCGGTCTCTCCCTTGGCGGCATGGCCGCGGATCAGCTGCGAAACCCAGGGTCGAGGTGGTCGGCGAGGCGGAGGAAGGCCGGCCATTCATGGGCCGAGAGCGGGTAGGCGTGGTTCTTCCAGGTAGTCGTCATCAGATCCGTCACCTGCGCTGTCGGAGGCCGCAGCACCTGGCCCATGGAGCGGACATCGATCTGCACGCGGCACAGGAATTCCAGGTAGTACATGCGGCTGAACGCGGCGCCGACGGTTTCGCCAAGGGTGACGAGGCCGTGGTTGCGCAGCACCAGCACGTTCTTCGGGCCGAGCGCCGCGGTCAGGCGTTCGCCCTCGTCGCGGTCACGAAAGTCGCCCTCGTAGTCGTGATAGGCGACGTCACCATGGAAGCGCATGCCGGTGTGGTTGGCAGTGAGGAAGCCCTCCTCCAGCATGGACACCGCGAGCCCGGCACGGGTGTGCATGTGGATGCTGGATTGCACCTCGGGCCGCGCCCGATACAGCGCGCTGTGCAGCAAAACTGCGAAGCGGCTGATCGGCAGCTCCGGATGCGAGCCGTGCTCCACGACATTCCCGTCGAAATCCACGCGGGCGAGGCTCGATGCGGTGACCTCGTGGAACCAGAGGCCGTGCGGCGCTATGAGGAACTGGTCGGTCGTACCCGGCGCACGCGCGGTGACATGGGAATAGATCAGGTCGTCGAGCCCGTAATGCGCGCAAAGACGGTAGGCGGCGGCGAGATCGGTGCGCACGTCGCCTTCCTGCGCGGGCGTGGCCTCCGGCTGCCGCGCCACCCGGAATTCCTTGTTCATTTGACGCCTCCACCACATCGCGCTGCCTTGCAGTGCCGCAGCGCATACGTATGTGAGAGAGGCTAGAAGTTGGACTTTCACCGCGTCAAGCTTTATCGAGGCAATCGTGCTGCGCCCGATTGCGCCGGCAGGATGTATGCATGGCAGATCGAAAACGGATCCGCGCCGTCACTTCGGTAGACGTCGCCCGCGCCGCCGGCGTATCGCAGTCGGTGGTGTCCCGCGCTTTCTCCCAGGCACCCGGCGTTTCCCCGGCGACGCGGGAGCGCATCGAACAGGCCGCCGCCGAACTCGGTTACCGCCACAACCAATTGGCGCGGGGGCTCATCACGCGGCGCTCCAACCTGCTCGCGCTCGTGGCCGGGGTGCTGTCGAACCCGTTGCACCTGAGCCTAATCCAGACCCTGAGCCGTCTGGCGCAGGCGCGCGGCTACCGCGTGCTGCTGGCGACCGCGCCGGACGGGCACGATATGGATGCGGCAATCGGCGATGTGCTGGCCTACATGCCGGTCGGCATCGTCGCCATGGCCGGCACACCGAGCGCCGCGCAGGTCGGTGAATGCGCGCGGCTTAAGCTACCGCTGATCCTGGTGGGGCGCGATCCGGGGGCGAGCCTGGTCTCATCCGTCTGCTGCGATAATGAAGCCGCGGCGCGGCAGGTTGCGTTCTGCCTGCTCGCCGCCGGCCATCGACGGTTCGCCTTTTTATCGAGCCGCGTGGCCGATACCGCCTTCAGCATGGCGCGCGAGCGCGGCTTCTGTGCCACGGTCGTCTCGGCGGGTTGCCCGGCGCCGATCGTCGTCAATGGCGGCAGCAGCTATGCCGGCGGCTACGCCGCGGCGGACGCGCTGCTGAACGTTGGTAGCCTGCCAGATGCGGTGTTCTGCGCCGGTGACGCGATCGCCTTTGGATTCATGGATGCTGTTCGCCGCGATTTAGGACTTTCCATTCCGGATCGGATCTCGGTTGTCGGCTTCGACGACATGCCGATGGCCTCTTGGGCAAGCTATGAACTCACCAGCGTGCGGCAGCAGGTCGAGGCCATGGCGGACGCGGTCATTGACCTCCTGCTGTCAACGGACGTTCCTGATCTTGGCCGACCAACGAAGCGCCTCGTCCCCGGAGACCTCATCATCCGCCGCTCAGCGCGGCTTGCCCCTCCAGGCGCAGTGGGAGTTTGAACAGGCGAGAATAGAGGCCCTAGCAAATGGGTCCCTCTGTGGATCCGCAGAGCGCGAGGGGGGCGCTGAGCCCCGGAATCAGGTTTCGCCGGAGAGTGGTCCTAGGCACATTTCGGCAATTTGAATGGTTTACATCGGGAAATGACGCATGACTGATGTGCAGAGCACTCAGGCAGCCCCACTTGTGAGGAGCGTTGACACAGCTCAGTGCGTAATATCGCCCCCAAAAGCTCCGATTTTGGATGTTTGTCCTGTTGGCTTGTTCTTACCCCGCGCTTCTACTCTTTATACCCCCACTCGATTTTCTCCCATCTACCCAATCAGTTCATTCTTAATAAGCTAATGAGTTGATAAGACAAAGTAGCGAAATATTAAGATATGCCAGTAGGATAAGCGGTTCGGGGCTGCCCGTTAGATCGCCCCGGGGACCCCCTCTGACGAGACAAGCGCCTTTACGAGACAAAATCTGACCCCTCTCGCGGGAGGAAACAGTTTCTTGTGTCACCAAACTCCTTTCCCGACGCGGGCGGGTCGAAACGCAAAACCCCCGCGACCGGCGGCGGTCACGCCGGCCGAGCAGCGTCGCTCTACCCACTACTGGTCGGGAACAGAGACGAACCGCAAGGTGCGCTCGCGCAAATGCAGCCGCACCGGTTCATCGCAGTCGGTGACCGCGCCGCGCAGATCGAAGCGCTCAGAGCCCGTCACTGGCGATCCACGCCTCTAGCCTCTCGGGGCTGAGCTTCCCCTGGTCGAGCGGGCCGACGCCGCTGGTGTAAATGCGTGTCCGGTTGTCGGGTGGCCCTTCGTCCAGGCTGTCAGGATCGGCGGCGACCAGCGTGCCGAGGCGGAACTGCCCGCGCGCCTGGAAGTCGAGCCTGCGGAGGGCGTGGGAGAGGAGTTTCTCAAGCCGCCCCTTTTCGCCGCCCTCAGCGATTTGGATGCCGCGCATCACCAGCGTCTTGTGCAACGTGCGCAGGCAGATCACGTCGCGTGTCACCAGCGGGTGCGGCGCTTGGTCGAGGAGATCGAGAATGTCCCGGTCAAGCGGATCACGCATCTCCTCGATCACCTGTTGCTTCGTCTCGCTGTCGGGCGCGCGGCCGTTGGCGGCGAGGAAGGCAGGGTGCGGCTCGAACTTCGTCTCAAGCCAACCCTTGAACGCCGGTAGGCTGCGCTCGATGGCCTCGTGGACCTCCGCATAGAACTTCGGATCGTGGGTCAGGAGCCTGTCCACCTGGGCCTTCGTCTGGATGCCTTCGGGCTGCACCAAGAAGAACCGAGTGTCCTTGATGGTGAGCGCGAGCACGTCGGGATGGTTCGTCAGGCCGATGTAGCTCGCGGTGTTGATGACGTTGCGCGTGCCCTCGAACATGAACCTAGGCGACACCATGTCATTCGTTATCATCGGCTTCATACGCTCGATCACCGCCGCCTTCGCGTAGCTGGGCACCCACAACTCTTCGATCACCTTGAGCAGATGCCCGTCCATCCATGAGCCGTCTGTCTTGTCCATCAACACGTTCGGCTGATAGACGCCAACGTTTTCCTGGCCGATGAGCCGCGACGGAATGGTGAAGATCGCCGTCGTTTTGCCGGTGCCTTCCGCCGAGCAGAGGATGATGCAGAAGCTCACGCGCTGCCGCAGGATCACCGTCTTGTGGATGAACGTCAGCACGATGCCAGTGTCCCGCTCCGTGCCGCAGACGCGGCGATAGAGCTTGAGGATCGTGCGAATGTCCTTCTTCTCCTGCTCAGTCCAGGGACCGTGCTTGGAGGGCACGGCGCCGCGTGTGTGGAAGCGGTTGACGTAGCGGATGCCGTTGAGCGAGTAGAGGCGCGGCTTGCGGATACGCGACGGACCTTCACCGTCGCCACCGGCCTCATCGTCTAGCTCGTCGTCGCCTTCGACGCGGTCCTTCTCGGGCTTGTATCCGAGCGCGGCGGCGACGGGCACCTTGTAGCGGTTGATCGCGGTCTGCGATGGTGAGACGGAGGGAATGTCCGCACCCTGCGCAAGTTCTTCCGGCGACATGAAGCGCGAGCCGAACGTCACGTCGAAGTTCTGCAAGTCGTAGAGCAGACCGGTGTGCGCGTCGTAGAACCGCTTGATGTTCGTCACCCACACGAAGGACCGCAGCCACCTTGGCATGGTGGCGATATCGGGATCGCGATATGCGATTTCTTTCGTAGCCGTTCCTTCGCCTAGCGACATACCGGTGATGCGCTTGAAGGCGATGCGATACTGCGACCTTAGCTCGGCACGCGCCGTCGCCGTGTCCACCTGTAGCGAGCGCGCGTCCTCCGCACAGTCCTCCAACTCCGAGCGGTTCTGCCCACGTGCCATGCGCGCGAGCAGCTTCTCGAAGCGGTCCTCGCGCTGCGGCTTCGTCCAGTCTTTCGCCCATTTGATAACGGTGCGGATGGACGTGCGGCTCTCACCGACATTGCTGCCGCGCGCGCTTTCCCAGCGCTCACGCAAGCCTTCTGGATCGTAATGCGGCGTGGAGGCGCACCACTCATCCACCAGTGAGTAGCCGTCCTCGCTGCCGTCCGTATCGTCGTGGACAGCGAAGATGACCTGTAGCCACTTGTCGCGGTCCCACCAGCCGTTGCCGGCCTCGTCCTTTGCCTCTGCCGGCGGCAGCGCGGCGAGGTATCGCTTGATCTGCTCAAGCGACAGGTTAAGCGCGGGGCGCGTGTCAATGTCGAGAACCGGATCGTCGTCGCCCGGCACCGGGATCGTGTCAGTGCCTTCGTTGACACCTTCACCGTCCTTGATGCTCACGGCTTCGCGAAGAATCAGAGAAACAATTTCGTCCAGTGGGTTGAGGTCGTCGGGCGTGCCTTCATAACGCTGGCCGGTGATCGTGACGTAGCGCGTGGCGCGATAGAATATCTCGCCCTTGGCGCCGCCGCTCATCTTGTAGGGCTTGTGGATAGGCTTGTCGGCAAGCCGTGTCGTGAACCTACCAACGATCCGAACACCCTCACCGGAAGGCGTGATCTCGGTATAGCTGTTCGCACGCGTGACGATCCGCTCAGCCCAATCAGCGAGCGTTCCCGTATCCTTGTGGCGACAGTCGTCCAGATCAATCCAGACTTCTTCGCGCGAGGCTGACACCACGAAGCCGACGCCATCTGCGCGGTCTGCGCGCTTTGCGGCAATGGCGGTGGTGAAGTCCGACCAATGACGCGGGTTCTTGTTGCTCGCCTTGCGCTCAGGAAAGCGCGGCTGGAACGGCGGCTTGGTCAGCTTGCCGGTGTTGGTTTTGACCCAACGCCAGATCAGCCAGCCGGGCTTACCCTTGAGGTGGGCAAGCGCCTGCGGAAACGGCGTGCGTTCCTTTACCATTGCGCTCACCGGTCAAGCAATGTGCGGGTGGACTGCAGGCTCTCAACGAAGTGCTGCAGGCTTTCGACCGTGATCAGCGACTTCGCTCCGATCTTCACCAGCGTGAGGTGCCGCTCCGCAATCAGCTGATAGATCTTCGTGCGGCCAACCCCGATCAGGCGGCACGCGGCGTCTATCGGCACGAGAAGTACGTGGTACGGCATGTGTTCGCCGCCACTGGCCAGTCGCTGTCCTGCGTATTGCTTCGGGTGCATATCCATCCTCTTACGTTCGTACTCGCCTACGCAAGGACGGATGTACGCGGACAGCATGGCCCTCCTACAGGTGAAATAAGTATTGCCCCGACCGAGAGTTATTTACCGGGGCGAGTCCGGCAAGCTGCGGGTTCTCTACACCTGGGCCTGACCTTGGCCACGCTGAGCTTGAAAAGCCGGCTGACCTCGAGCTCTGCCGGCTCCCTGTAGACGTCTGACAGGTAGTTACTCAGCTGCTTCTTGAGCGCCTCGAAGCTCGGCACCACCCACACCCGCCTTGCCTCATGATCCTGGAGGCTATCCCGCACCGCCGAGATGCACTCGCTCAGGAACCGGTGCGTAGGACCGCCCGATGCCGAGGGCTCGCGACCGAAAGCGAGGCGGAAATATGCAAGCAGCGGAGGATAGACGAAGAGTTGAAAGTCGCTCATCGGCCGACCGAGCCCGAGGAACGGCTTGGCGTAAGCGTCAATCCACCGCTCCATCTCCTCAACATACTTCGGCGACATCAGAGGCGGTGGATGCCGAGTCTGCGCGCAGTCTGCGATCGTCTCGCGAAAGGCACTGAAGGCCTTTCCAACGCTCCTACCCTGCTCAAGACTGGCCTCAGGCGGCCGCGCGAGCTTCCGGGTCGCCTTGCGCAGCACCCGCGATAGGGTGTCATAGAGGGCACCTTGATGAGGCGCCAGCTCGCGGGGTACATCAAATTGCCTGTTCTTGGTCTTCTCGAAGATGCGGCGCGCTGCGTCACGGCTGATCAACCGCGCACCCGTAGCCGCACCTGCTTCTGGCGGGCCGGCGGCGCCCTCTTGTGCTGGAATCAAGTCTTGCTCCTCGTACGCGCTGCACACTGTGGCTGCATTGGATTGGACGGTATTATCGCTCGGAACTTTTGGAAGGACAGGTGAGGGGACTCATCACGTGACGAGGCGCGCCTCGTTGACCTTCGTCAGCACTCCGCTTATGCCCGCAGCGGCGGGAGAACTCGCCGCCGCGGAGGACAGCGGTGCGGGCGGGCTTGCGTCAGGCTTCTCCTCGGGACGACAGTACTTGGCCCAATCCTCCATGAGCTTGCGCCGTTTGGCGAACAGGTCCCCACGCGCGTAGGCCTGCTCGACACGGTCACCAAGCCGGTGCGCCAATGCCGCTTCCACGACCTCACGGGCATGCGACGTGGTCTCGCCGCACCAATCGCGGAACGTCGAGCGGAAGCCATGTGGCGTGAACGCCCCCTGCCCCATCCGCCGCAGCAGCATTGCCATCGCCATCTCCGACAGCGGTCGCCCCGCTCTTTGGCCCGGGAACACCAACGGATCCCGTTCCTCCGCAGACCGGGTCGCCCAGAGGTCGCTCAGCAACTCAATCGCCGCCAGGGAGAGCGCTACACGGTGTTCCCGCCCGGCCTTCATACGTGTCGCTGGCACTGTCCAGACCGCACCCTGGAGATCGAGTTCCGACCACTTCGCGCCCAGCACTTCGCCCGATCGGGACGCTGTCAGCACGCAAAGCTCGAGCGCTCGAGCCGCTGTTCCGTCTCTAGCACGCAGCGCAACCATGAACGCAGGGAGGTCCTCCCAGGGAAGCGCAGCATGGTGACGTACGGGCCTCACCTTGCTCCGGCTTGGAAACAGCTTGTCGAGGTGGCCTCGCCAGCGGCCCGGGTTCGCCCCCTCACGCCAGCCGTGGGCCGTAGCGAAGTCGAGCACGGCCTCAATTCGGCCCCGCAGTCGGGACGCGGTCTCCGGCTTTTGTAGCCAAAGTGGGCGGAGTGCCGCGACGACGTGGGAGGTCTCTACCGTCGCAACCGGCAGCATGCCGAGATGGGGACCGGCGTACTCCCGGAGCGTCATTGTCCACTGCGCGCGATGCTTGGTGTTCTTCCAGCCGGCTT
Organism: Falsiroseomonas sp. E2-1-a4; assembly: GCF_051433165.1. Classification (NCBI taxonomy): domain Bacteria; kingdom Pseudomonadati; phylum Pseudomonadota; class Alphaproteobacteria; order Acetobacterales; family Roseomonadaceae; genus Falsiroseomonas; species Falsiroseomonas sp. E2-1-a4. Next base: position 13,744 of record NZ_JBHMFS010000024.1, read on the forward strand.
CGTGGGCGGCGAGGTAGCGTTCCGCGGTCTGGCTAAAGGTGAGTGCCTTGCGCGCTGCCTCCGCAGCGGCGGCCCTCGCCGTCGCCTCGACCGCGCGGTGGTCAAGAGGGTCAGCGCCCGCCGCGATCAGGCGCCGTATGTCGGCAGCCTTGTCCCGGGCCGCGGCAAGGGAGACCGCGTCCGGCCCGCGCGCGGGACCGAGGCCCATATCGCGGCGACGGCCAGCGAAGGTGTAGCGCAGCATCCAGGTCGCGGTGCCAGCGGGCTTGACCACGAGCATCAGCCCTGCACCGTCGACGTGAATGCCCGGCTTGGAAGCCTTCACACCGGCCGCTGTTAGCCCCGCTGCGCGCTTGGGCATCGCTCACACTCCGCTCAAGTAGGGACTACGGATCCGATCCCCACTTCCATCCCCACATAATCGTTGCGAACGACCGCGGATGCAAGCAAGCAGTGGCGAGCCAGAACTCCAATAAATCAATGCACTGGATTGATTGAATGGCTCACGCAGAGGCCTTCGCGGTCACCAAAGGACAGCCACGGATGGGGGTTCGGCGGCCACCCCGTCCGCCAGTTCCCATACGAGCCGTACTCTCCGCCTGACCTAGCACCGCGCTGAGTGGCAGGTTTCCTGGGGTTTTCGGGGCAGACCTGTTGACTGGCCAGACGCGGAGAAGGCCGAAAATCGCTCTCCGCAGGCCAATTCTCTCCAGACCTCCTGACTTGGCCGTTTTAGTACGGAACTCAAAAACCTACGTAAAAGGCCGCTTTCAGCGCGGTCGGCACTTGCCGTGGTTCGAACCCCACTTGCCCGAAATCCGTAGCGAGGCAAGAAGGCGCCCCATCGGGCGTTCAGTCGATCAGGCAGTCAATCAGGCCGACGATGCGTCCCACCCGACGATTGGAGCCCGTCCCCGCTACCAGCAGGGCTTTCGCCAGGCTGGCCTGTCCGATCCAACGTTGACCCATCTTCGCCTCGCCACCCCCTTCACCAGGCTCTCCGAATCAGCCCATCGCTCGCTCAGTAAGGCGTTTCTCATAGGTCGCCAGGGGTGCCCACGAAGGGGGTCTACTACGCATAGCCAAAGAACAGGAAGGTGGGTTTTACCCCGCCTCCCCTCTGGTTCAGCACTTACGAGAAAATGAAGTCGTTACTGACGTTGACGCTCAGCAACTGCTGCAACGTCGTATCTCCGTCCGCGTCCGCTAGCGCGAAGCTGAAGTCAAGGGTGGCGTCGATGGTCCCACTGGTCTGCTGCACAAACCCAATGTCCACGATCTTCACCACATCGGTATCGGTCGGGTCGAAAGCCGTCAGGTTGCTGGTGGCACTGCTGCCGCCACTGGCCCCAATAGCCCCGTTCAGGTTGATGGCTAAGCCTGTCAATCCGTTGCCACTCTGCATAATCTGCATGCCCTGGATCTGGTAGGTCTCGCCAGCGACCGTGTAGTCGTTCTGCTCAATGATGAGCAGGGCATCGTTGTTATCGAGCGTGAACTGGGTGCTGTACGGGAAGGGAATATTGGCGGTCCCTTTGATCAGGTCGGAGTTCTCCACGTTGATCGCCCGCGTTGTCTCGTTCCCGCTGGCGTCCTTCATGTCGAGAATTACCACCAAGTCTTCACTGTTTCCGATTAGATCGAACTTGATGACAATACCGCTGGCCGACGCCGTTGGATCAAGCCTCTCGGTTCCGCCACCCGGAGCAGCCGGATTGACATCGTTGAGGATGTTTTCTTTGAAGAACCGCAGCGTCAGCAGTTCACCTTTTTGTATTGTATCGCCCGCGACGCCATTCGTTGCCTGCGTTGCACTGACCCAGACCTCGTTTCGGTTGGTGACCAAATCGCCGGCGTTGAACGTGGTGTCATTAGCTACGGGGTCTCCCTCGCCTATCGTATTGAACCCGAAGCCGATCTGCCGGGTGACTGCGTTTGCGGTGAATTGAACGAAGAACGGATTGGCATCGCCGTCCTGCGTCAGTTGCTGGGCAACAATCAGCGGCTGGCCCGTGTTACCCGTCGGTCGCTTCGCCACCAACTCACTGGTCTGCAGCACTTCGAAGCTGAACCCCTCGATCACGTCCGTGAGGGTGAACGTGTAGGTGTCCAAATCCTTGTCAAAGACGAGATTGCCGGCCGCCATAGCGTCCTGCACGCCAGCAGTGATCGGGTCTTTGTCGTAATGGAACGAAAAGTTGAAGGTTGCAGAGGTCAGACTCTCTGACATGAGCGTCGCCACGGCGTTGGTGATGCTCGGGTTCTGGGCGTTGTCAACCGTACCCGTCAGAGAGATCTGCACACCTGCAAGGGAACTGTCGACATCGACGAAGTCTGAGCCCCCAGTCAAATATTCCGCGGCCGCACGCTTGTCTGTCATGTCGTAGCCAAATGCGCCACTGGCTGTCTGGCCCACTGCGTTGCCTAGCTGCTCGGGCGTTTGAATGCCCTGAGTAACAGGGTCAGCGTCGAAGGGCGCCGTGATCACCGGATCGGTGTCGTTGAAGGTCAGCGACAGGCCCGCGTTCGTGCTTTCCGACGAGACAACGTCCTCGTCGCCGTCCGTCACCGTTACCGTCGACACCACGTTGATCAGACCATCGAGGTCGAGCGTGTTGTCCTCGCCCACGCCCTGCGGCGCGTTCGAATGCTCGAGCGCCACCAGCGAGGTCAGCGTCACCGTCGTGCCGGACAGCGTCACCGTGAACGCCGTCGCGTCAAGCGTGGCGTCGCCGTTGCTGTCGTACTGGCCCGAGATCTGCGTGGCCGAGTCGGCCACCAGCGTGATCGCGTGGTTGCCCGTCGTGGTCTGCAGCCCGGTCGCCGTCGCGCCCGCCAGGGCCAGCGCGTGGGTCACGTTCGTCGTGTAGCCGTCGACCGCGCTCGCCGTGTAGGCCGGCGGCGTGATCGTCGCCTGGGCCTCGCCGAGAGCCCCGCTCGCCTCGACCACCTCGGCCGCGCCAACCACCGTTGCCGCCGTGATCGAGAGCGTCGGATCGGTGTCGTTGAAGGTCAGCGACAGGCCTGAGCTCGTGCTTTCCGACGAGACAACGTCCTCGTCGCCGTCCGTCGCCGTTACCGTCGACACCACGTTGACCAGACCATCGAGGTCGAGCGTGTTGTCCTCGCCCACGCCCTGCGGCGCGTTCGAATGCTCGAGCGCCACCAGCGAGGTCAGCGTCACCGTCGTGCCGGACAGCGTCACCGTGAACGCCGTCGCGTCAAGCGTGGCGTCGCCGTTGCTGTCGTACTGGCCCGAGATCTGCGTGGCCGAGTCGGCCACCAGCGTGATCGCGTGGTTGCCCGTCGTGGTCTGCAGCCCGGTCGCCGTCGCGCCCGCCAGGGCCAGCGCGTGGGTCACGTTCGTCGTGTAGCCATCGACCGCGCTCGCCGTGTAGGCCGGCGGCGTGATCGTCGCCTGGGCCTGGCCGAGAGCCCCGCTCGCCTCGACCACCTCGGCCGCGCCAACCACCGGTGCCGCCGTGATCGCGAGCGTCGGACCGTCGTCGTCAAAGTTGATGAAGGAGCCGACCTGTTCCGTGTAGGCGCTGGGGGTCGTCGTCGAGAAATGGAACTCGGTGATGTCGAGCCCTTCGTTTGAATCGACACCCGTAACCTGCAGCCGATCCATTGGGCTGGCGGTCGTCAGATCGACGATGCTGACGTTATCGAGCCCTCGAATGGTGACGGTGTTCCCGCTCCCGCTGAGCCCCGAGACGACAACGTTGCCGCTCCCGGTAGCATAGGTACCGTCCGTGGTGATGGTGGAAGCAAATCCCGATGCACCGGAGAGCTTGATGCTGGTGATGTCGACGCCGGCGGCCGTGGTGCCGTCAAAGAAGTCAGTGCCTTGCTCGTTGCCCGAATTGTTGAAGGCGCTGATGCTGATGTCTACCCGTAAATTCGGATTGGAAGGCGTGATCTGGTTGATCGTGAATCCCGCCGCCGTGATCGTTTCGATATGGCTGGCGTACTGGATCTCCGAGGCACTGCCTGCGGGGTCGTTGCCGCCGGTTACGAAATCAACCTGGAGCGTTTCGTTTGGATTGATGCTTTGGTTGTCGACACCGAAGCCCTGTGTACTGACGTTGGCGGCGCCACCGTTCAAACCAATAACCAATAGCTGGTTGGAAGGGTCGTTTGTCGAATTGATGAGGTAGAACTCATTGTTTCCGGGCGCGGCGTTCGAGCCCAGGAAGCTGGCTGTGGTGGTTGCCGAGACCGAGGCGAAAACCATGTCCGAAAGGTCGATTCTGTCGTCCGGGTTGGTCTCATCCGGATGCAGCAGCGGCACATACTGGACCGTAACGAGGTCCGCATTGGTGTTGCTGGTGTTGACCAGGGCAAAGGAGAAGGCGAGCGGTCCGGTTTCAACGGGCTCGGCCAATGGGTCGGAGGTACCGATGACGCCGATCACGACGTTTGCATTGGCCGCATCCCGGAACAGCCAGACGTAATTGCCATCGACCGTCTGGATGTTGCTGTTCACGCCGACGGTCGTGGAGAACGGAGTTCCATTCGCGTTCTGAGAGAGAACGACCGTGCTGATGGTTTCCCCCGCGCTCGCCGAGGCCACTACGAAGTTGGTCTTGTATGCGACTTCCGGTGGGGTGATCCCGCCCGCACCATCAAGACCCAGGAGATAGGTTACGGTCGGGTTGACGACATTGCTGTCATCGTCCTGATTTCCAAGGGTCTCGTCGATGACGAGGTCCTGTGTCGTGATGTCGAGTGCCATGTCTGGTGCTTCCCTCGGATTGAAGTCAATCAATCGCGCGCCGGGTCACCGATGATCGCCCTTCCGCTGAACCGCTGGCGCCCGGCGATCGCCGCTTCGTCGCAAGGGCAGACTGAACCGAGCCATCGTTGACAACCATGGACCAGAGTATCCGTATCCAGGGATACAGTGGCCTGAACCTCTCGGTTGCCCGCAGCGCGGTATCCCTGCTGTTCGCCGGTTTATTCAACGCGGCGCGCGCCGACGCTCATCAGGCTTCGGCACCTGCCGGCGTGACTTCCCGCGCACAGCGCGGAGCAACTGAGCGGCGGAGGGACGATGCCGCAGGACGCGCCGCTCTCCCAGCAGGTAGAGCGCGCCGCCTTGAACGGTCAGGGTCAGCACACGCACCCGGCGCCCAGTGGCCAGCACGAATCCAGGGTCGCGAACATCGGTTAGGAACGACTCGTGCAGTAGCACGGCGTCCGCCTCCTAATGGCGAGCGGCCGCAGCGGTATCAGCGTCGCCGGTCATGAAAACGACAACAAGGTCGGAATCAGCCGCAAGGATCGCGGAGACCGCATCCCTTAGCAGGCGAGGCAGGCCGCAGACGAGAAGTCGCATGGGCATGCGCAGACGCTTAACACTGCTGCACGATGTCGCCGATGGACCGGATCGCGCCCGAAAGGGGTAATGGACCATGCCTGATCACGTTTGTGCAGGCTGTTCCCCTGGCAGGATGCTGAAATTCAGGCTGGCCGCTCGGCGCAGACTTGATTCGCTATCTTCGCTAAGCGGCAGTTGCGGCGATCGGAGGCGATCGGCCTAGCGCGCCGCACATTTGACGGGAGTGTCGGGAATTCCGTGTACGGCCGGTCGGTTGAACGACACGGTCAGGGCATGGCGCGTGTGAAGCGGTCCAGGGAGCTTCAGACGCTGCAACCCGCCAGCCTCGCGATAGCACCATTAAGCCGCCCGCAGCGCCGACAGACATCGAACGCGACTGTGCCTCAAGTTCAACGAAGGCTACCCGCCGTCCGCGCGCTCCATTCGCCCTCATGAAGTTTTCCGCTATGGAGCGGGCGCGATGGTGTCGGATGCGGCACTCCGACGCATGCGCGCCGCCGCTTCGCCGCGACCCTGTGCGTTCATCTTCTCCAGGATGTGGTGAACGTGATTTTTCACGGTCGGATGCCCGATCTCAAGCCGGCGCGCGATCTGCTTGTTGGAGAGGCCTTGGTCGACCAACAGGAGGATTTCGCGCTCACGCGGCGTTAGTCCCGATAAGGGTGCCGACGGCGTCGTCCTGTACGAGAGCTGAGCGATACGGGCGAACAGCAAGGCGGCGAGCTTCGGTGAACAGAACGCCTCGCCGCGCATCGCCCCATCGACGGCCGCGGTCAGCTCGGCAATGCCGCCTTCACGCCCAACATAGCCGCTCACGCCAGATTCTGCCCACCTAACGACATCAACCTGTTCGTTGGCGACAGCGAACACGATGATCCGCAACTCCGGCATGACCTTCAGGAGGATGCTTGGCAGATCGAGGCTTGCGTCGACGCTTGCATCCAGCAGCAGGACATCTGGGGCCAGGCTCTCGATCACGGTGGGCAAGTCCGCGGGATCAACCGTACCACTGACGTCGATCAGTCCCCCTTGCGCCAGTGCTAGGGCGACGCCCTCGCGCAGCAGTCGGGTGTGACTGCACACCGCCACCCGCGTGCGTGACTGGGGAACGTTGCGCAACAACGCTGCACGCACAGATGCGGAGCATTCATGCGCAGTCTGATGACCAACAGTCGCGTGGACCATTTTCCGTTCCGTGGAATGTCACTGCGTGTCCATTGCCGCGCAGTTAGGTTGTAAAGCTAGCTCGTTCGCATCGGCGGAGCAATGAGATATTGCTGCGCGTTTTGCTGTGGCAAAATTTCATAAACTTGATTGCGGCGTGATTGGAGGAGATACTGTTGTTCGCCAATAGGGCGTAAACTTAACCTGATCATGGCGCTGCGCGGCCGTCCGGCGATGATCGTGAGTAAAACCGGCACCGGGCTGGACTCCCATGCAATGCTGCGCAGGAAGCAGGAGCGTGGCGTCACCTGACATTGCACCACGTCGCGCCGGACAAGTTGCAGCAGAACGTGTTCGTCGAGCGTTGCAACGGCCGGTTCCGCAGGAGTGCCTGAACGAGCACCTGTTCAGCAGCCTGCATGCGGCGCGCCAGATTTTCGAAACGTGGAGGGGCAACTACAACACGGCACGCCTACACCCATGCCTGAAGGCGGGCACCCCGGCCGCCTTGCCAATCCGTCCCGGCTCGGGGCAGATAATCAACAGGCTCTAATCAGGAATGAGGGCACTCAGGGGGCAGGGTCACGCGCATACCGTGGCAGAGCAAACCCGCGGATGCCTCGGACGAACTTGATCGACAGGACCTTCCGTTTGCACCGACGCGCTTTGGCAGGCGTACGGAAGTGAGTATCAATACCTGCGCTGTTACCGAGAGGGGCAATGGAAGGGCTCAGGGATTCCGCTGCTATCCGCATTGATCTCCTTGTGCGTATAGCGCCTCATTGCTCGGCTGGGTGGTAGCGACCACGAGGGGCCGTCTTGCTGCCGGTCCCACTCCACTGGAAACGGCTCCATGAGCCCCGGCAGTGTCATCCCCTCTGGCTGCTGCCCGTCGAGAATCGCCCCGACGATATCGGGGGACAACAGCGTCAGGCGCAGCAGGCGTGAGACATAGGACGAGTTGATCTTCTCCGCCGCCGCCAGTTCGTCGATCGTGCCGTAGCGGCCCACCTCCATCATCCGCCGCCACCGGAACGCTCGGGCTACCGCCTTTACCAACGTGGTGTCCCCAGCCCACGCCGCCCGGTTCGTGGGGCCGGCAGGCGCGACCATCAGCTTCCGCCCGCCCCGCGGCTTCCGAACCGCCAGCGACACCCGCACGGTCAGCATCTGTGCGGCGCCGGTCACGCTGCCGCCCTCGCCGAATCGGCTGGCGGCGCAGCCAGGTCCCGCGCCAGGCTAGCCAACCCCTCCAGCGTCAGCCGCACGTCAGCGCCGCCCGGCCCGATGTCCACCCGGTCGACCAGGAGGCGGATGATCCGCGCTTGCTCCGCAGGGAAAAGCTCCTCCCACAGCGGGTCCAGCCGCTCCAGCGCCAGCCGCGCCTCGTCCTCGGTCATGTCGGGCGCCGAGGCCCGTGCCGCGCGCCAAGCCCCAAGCACCACCTCCGGCTGGCGCAGCAGCCCCCGAACCTGCGCGATGACCGCACCCTCGATCTCCGCGGCGGAAATGCGCGCGATGGCCGGCCCGTCCGCGGCACTGCCCTTCAGCACCGACTGGCTCACATAGTAGCGGTACTGCTGACCGCGCCGGCCCCGCGCGTGGGTGGGCGACATCGCGCGGCCGTCGCTGCCGAAGATCAGCCCGCGCAGCAGCGACGGCGTCTGGCAACGCGTGCGGTTGGCGCGCGTCCGCGGGCTGATCGTCAGCAGGGCGTGCGCGGCGTCCCACATCGCCTGCGGCACGATGGCGGCATGCTCCCCGGGGTGGGACTTCCCCTTGTGCATCGCCTCGCCGAGATAGGTCCGATTGCTCAGCACGCGATAGACATCGCTCTTGGTGAAGGCGCGGCCGCGCTTCGTTGTCGCGCCCTCGGCGCGCAAGGCCTGTACCAGCCTCGTGCCAGATTCCGTCTCGACGAAGCCCTCGAAGATCCGGCGCACCAGCGCGGCCTCGGCTTCGTTCACCAGCAACTTCCGATCCCGCGCGTCGTAGCCGAGCGGCACGAAACCACCCATCCAGATCCCGCGTGCCCGCGAGGCCGCAACCTTGTCGCGGATGCGCTCGCCAATTAATTCACGCTCATACTGTGCAAAGCTGAGCAGGATGTTCAGCGTCAGCCGCCCCATGCTGGTCGTCGTATTGAACGACTGCGTCACCGAGACGAAGGTCACGCTGTTCGCGTCAAACACCTCCACCAGCTTGGCGAAGTCCATCAACGCGCGCGACAGCCGATCGATCTTGTAGACCACCACCACGTCGATGAGGCCGCGCTCGATATCGCCCAGGAGCCGCCGCAGCGCCGGCCGTTCCAGCGTGCCGCCAGACACGCCGCCGTCGTCGTAGCGATCGCGCACCAGCACCCAGCCCTCCGACCGTTGGCTGGTGATGTAGGCCTCACACGCCTCGCGCTGGGCGTCGAGCGAGTTGAACTCCATGTCGAGCCCCTCCTCGCTCGACTTGCGCGTATACACGGCGGCGCGGATCTTCCTGACCGTGGCTGGCATCGCGGCCTCGGCAGTTTGCTTGCGCTTCATGCCGTGCCCCTCCGGTTCTTGAGGCCAAAGAACAGCCAGCCATTCCAGCGCGTGCCGGTGATGGCGCGCGCGATGGAGGACAGCGACTGGTAGGGGCGGCCCTGATACTCATAGCCGTCGTGCAGCACGGTGACGCTGTGCTCGACGCCCTGGTACTCGCGGATCAACCGCGTCCCCGCGATCGGCTTGTCGTCGCCGCGGATGCGCCGCAGGATGGGATTGCCGCCGTCGAGTTGTTCCCCCAACGCTTCGAGGCGCTGGATGGTCTCTGGCTTCAGGCCGCCATAGGCCAGTTCCTGGATGCGGTAGGCCAGGCGGCTCTCCAGGAAGCGTCGGTTGTAGGGCGGCGGTTCGGCCACGAAGAGTTCCCGCCATTGCTGCTTGAGGTCCGGCGTGCCGGTGGTCTTCAGGGCAGCGAGCCGCCCGAGCACGTCGGCCGGCGGGATGGTCGGCGCCGGCGGGGTGTCGGCTTTGGATTTGGTGGCGCGTGTCATGCGGGTCTCCGGTTGGTCCGGTTCGCATCCACGCGCTGGGGTGCCAGGAAGTGTAGGGCACTCTCTCCACGGTCAGCAGCCTCGCGTGCAGCTTCCTCGGCAGCGCGGCTGCGCAGCCGCAGCAGCCCCGTAGCGAGGATGCTGCACAACTCACGGAGGTGCGGCGGGAGGTGGGAATTGGCATGGCTCGGCAGGGGCATCGGGATCCAACACGCATTGTCCTGCCTATCCTCTACGGTTTGGTGCGCCGCATTTTCTCAGGCGCCTTCTCCCTCAACACGTCGTGGACGCTGCGCAACGCCGATGGCCTGCCGACGTCCGGTTTAATGCGCGACCAAAAGCGGCTGATCCGCCGCTCGATCGAGCTGTCGCATGGCACATTGTCAGGGCCCAGCGTCTTCGCGAACCAGTCGCGCATCTTCCGAACCAGCTCCGCCTGCGTCTCTGGCACGCCCTCATCATTGACGATGACAACCATCTCGCACAGGCCGCCCTCCCAATCGTACTTGAAGGGCGCGCCTCGGCCGCGACCACCACGGTTGGAGGGGCTGCTCACCGGCGCATCCAGGGACGGTAGCGTCGCCTGCGCCGCCTCAAAACGTTCGATCTCAGCATGCCGCACAACAAGGATCGCCCGATTTACCAGGATCTGCGCCCGTTCATCGGTGTCGCTGAGCGGCTCCAGCAATTCCCCAGCCGGTGACAGAAACCGCGCTACGGGCGTCTCGGTACCTTCAAGGACGGCGAAGGCATCGATGCGGTGCAGATCAATGGTGCCGACGTGCCAGCGCTTACCGCAGGGGACATGAAAGGGCTTGCCATCTGCATCGTGCTCGATGTCGCTCACTGAGAACGGCAGCGCCGCGACGGGGATGGAGAGCAAGAGCTCGCCCTCCAGCGCATAGGCAGCGATGTCTCCGACGCTCAGTGACCAGCGCTCGCACAACTCCGACAGCGCGTAGTAGGGCTTCCGCGAAATCACACGTGCCATGATGTTACCTTTCTCCGATCGAGCGCAGTCGCCGGTAGGCCCGCACGACCTTCTCCATGTCATTACGCATGTCAGGCGGCAGGCGCTGGGCTTTCACAAAGAGGTCGTCCATCTGCAGCCCGAGAATGGCGGCCGCGCGCTCGATGAGCTGATCCCGCGGCGGACTCTCCAACTCCCGCTCGATGCGCGACAGGTAGGGCGCGGAAATACCCAGCCGCTCCGACATGTCGACGAGACCGATACCGAGCGCGATACGCCGATCCCTGATGACGGGCCCGAAACTCACCGAGAGTCTCCCCCGAAAAGGCGGTAGCGACGCAGACGCACCTCGATGAATCGGTCCGAAACCCCGAAATCGCCTGCAAGCGCCGCGATGACGCCAGCGAGAGCCTCCGGCGGTGTCGTGGCGGGGAGCACCCGGCACCCAGGCCGACCGCGATGTGGCGCATGCGTCATCGGCAGCCGCTCGCTGCGTGCCCTTGCCACAAGCCGCAGATGCAATGGGTGTGGCGGCACCAACAGCGCGCCCATGAACTCGTTGGCGCGCCTCTCCGACCGCGCTGTGGCGCCGTCCAGGCAATTCGGCCCCGCCGTCACAGACCGGTATCGCCGGGTGGGTTCCGCAACAGCGGGCGGCACGTCGAACACGATGTGGCCGAGCTCGTGCGCAACCGTGCTCAGCTCGAGGTCAGGGCGATTGGCGATCATCACGCCGTTGACGGACACCAGGGCCAGGCCCGGTGCGGAGGGATCCGTTTCACAGATGCCGAGCACCTGCCGGCCCGAAGCATCATGCACGTGCTGCGAGAAATCCCAGTTCGATGCGATTTGGCGGCCATTCACCTCCAGCCGGCTGGCGGCAGCGACCAGGGCGCGGGCGCTCAGCGCCCATGGCGAGCCGCTTTCGACGACCGCCTGGCGCACGCTGGCTGCGACGGCCCAGAGGGCCTCGGAAAAAAGGGGCTGCGGCGCGCCCGTGGCGGCGTGGTGTGGATAGGTCAGGGCGAGGGTCATCGGCGGGCGGCTCCGTGAGTTATGCATCAGCGCAAGGACGAGTGTTCCTCATACGTTCTCGCCGCCGACGGAGTCCAGCGCGACGATAACGGCTTGGTCAATAATTCCGCAGACCGTTGTCCAACACGTCGAAGGAGAAATCTGAAGCCTCTGAAACCATTGTATTCACGCCATTCCAACAATTCCGCGGAATTATTGCCCAGGAATTGTTGCCTTTGTTGTTCTCTTGGGTGAGCCCAACCGTGGTTCGGTCCCGTCGTCGCAGCACCCCACCCGACGACGGAGACCATCATGGATACGCAAGGCTCACCAAGCCCCTGCCAGGCCGCTGCCTGGGACCCAAACCGGCTCGCCGCCGGCCTCGCCATCGCCCGACGCTATGCCCAGCGCGGCGCGCGCCGGCTCAACCTGCCGCACACCGATCGCGACGACCTGAGCCAGAACATCCTCGTGGTGCTGCTGGAGCGCAGCGCGCGGTTCGATCCCGACCGGGCGAACTGGGACGCATTCGCGACGGTGCTCGCCCAGCACGCGGTCACTGACTGCGTCCGCGCCAGGCGAGGCGGTGCACGCCCCGTTTTTGTCGACATCGACCTGGACAGCTTTCCGACTGGCGCCTCCGCCACGCAGTTCGAACAAATCGATCCTGATGTCGCGCTCGACCTGGCGCGCGTTGGCGCGGACATGCCCCCGCACTCCTGCGATTTGCTCGACCTGATCTGCGCGACCGCCGACGTGGCCGAGGCGCAACGGCATGCGCGGCAGTCCAGCGCGACCTTCTACCGGGCGTTGGGCGAATTGCGCTGCTGGCTGCACGCCGGCGGGCTGCGACCGCCGGCCCCGACATCGGTGCGCGCATCGAGCATCGGCACCCCCTGAGAAAAATCTGCATCCCAATCCGTAGAGAGAAGATGCCGAACCATGTGCAGAAAGGAACCTACCTCAATGCGTCTCGTGCGCCCCATCCCCGACGCCGCGATGCCGTACACGCCGCGGCCCGACGTCGTGACGACAGAGAACGCGCTGTGTGATCGGCTGGCTGACGCCCTGCCCGGCACGGTCATCATCTACCACGTCGGCATGCTGGCGCGTGATCGTGACCGGTTGGCCACAATGCTGACGCCAGAGCGTAGAGATGAGCTGAACGCAGTTGCCTCGCGTGCCTGGCGCTTTGCGGCGGCGGGTTGGGCAGACCTGGTGCAGCGCCGCTACGGCGATGGGTGCTTCGCCTACCTGCTGGTGGTTCGCCGTCGCCCACTCAGCGCCCGCAGCACCCGCGCACTGACAGCACCGTCGCTGCTGATGGCGGAGGCGGCGTGATAGACATGCTTTTCAGCAACCGTCCTACCCTCGACGCCGCACGCCGCATGCCGGTGGCAGAGCTTCTCGGGCTGCCGCCCGAGCATCTTGCTCTCCTACAGGAGGATGCCCGCAGCGCGCTGGATGCAGCCAACCGCATGCGGGACTGGATCGAGGGCACCATTGCCCTGCGATATGAACAGCGCGCCGTCGGCGCCCGCACTGCGGCGGGCAAGGACACCGGCACCGTCCGCTTCCAGGATGGCGTGGTGGAGGTCGTCGTCGATCTCCCCAAGCGGGTGGAGTGGGATCAGCCGCGCCTCGCGGCGCTGTCGGACCAGATCCGCGCTGGTGGGGAGGATCCGGGCCAGTACGTCGAGGTCAGTTTCAAGGTCTCGGAGCGGGCCTACACCGGCTGGCCGGAGCGCATCCGTGTCGCTTTCGAGCCGGCCCGCACGGTGCGCACCGGCAAGCCGAGCTATCGCCTCGCTATCCTGTCCGAGACCGCGCTGCGCGACAGCCCGCACGGTCCCGGCATCCTGCCAGCACGGGGAGGCCGCTGATGACGCTCCGCATCATCACCGCCGACGAGCGGCAGGCCGAAGCGCGCGGCATCAAGGCCGTGATCTTCGGCAAGAGCGGCATCGGCAAGACCTACCTCCTGCTGACGCTCGACGACGGCACCACGCTGTTCATCGATCTGGAGGCGGGCGATCTTGCCGTGCAGCACTGGCGCGGCACCTCGATCCGCCCCCGCACCTGGGAGGAATGCCGCGACATCGCGCTGTTCCTGGCCGGCCCCAACCCCGCGCTGCGCGACGACCAGCCCTATTCGGCCGCGCAGTATGCTCGCGTGGTGCAGGCCTATGGCGACCCGGCGCGCATGGATGGCTTCGTCACCATCTTCGTGGACAGCATCACGGTCGCTGCGCGGCTTTGCTTTCAGTGGTGCCGCGGCCAGCCCGAGGCGCATTCCGAGAAGACCGGCAAGCCCGACCTTCGTGGCGCCTATGGGCTGCATGGCCGCGAGATGATCGCCTGGCTCACGCATCTGCAGCATGCGCGTGGCCGCAACGTGATCTTCGTGGGGATCCTCGACGAGAAGCTGGACGACTTCAATCGCAGCGTCTTCGTGCCGCAGATCGATGGCAGCAAGACCGGCCTCGAGCTGCCCGGCATCGTCGATCAGGTCATGACGCTGGCCGAGATCAAGACGGACGTCCCCCCCGGACAGCCCGCGGTCGCGTCGTTCCGCGGCCTGGTCTGCCAGACGCTGAACCCCTGGGGCTATCCCGCCAAAGACCGCAGCGGTCGGCTGGAGATGCTGGAGCCGCCGCATCTCGGGCAGCTCTTCCAAAAAATCCGCACGCCTTCTTCGCCGATCGATGCGCATGGCGCGTCGTCGATCGCGCTGCCCGCCACCACCGCCAACACCTGACCGGAGAAGAAGAACCATGGCTTCCTGGAACGACTACAACGACGCACAGTCGAACCCGAACCTGATCCCCAAGGGCACCGTCGTGCGGGTGCGCCTGACGATCCGCCCCGGCGGCTTCGACGATCCGAGCCAGGGGTGGACCGGCGGCTTTGCCACGCGCGGCAGCACCGGCGCCGTCTACCTCAATGGCGAGTTCACCGTGCTGGAGGGGCCCTACGCCAAGCGCAAGATCTTCACGCTGATCGGCCTCTACAGCCCGAAGGGGCCGGAATGGGCGGGGATGGGCCGCAGCTTCCTGCGCGGGATGCTGAACTCCGCGCGCGGCATCTCCGACAAGGATGTCTCGCCCCAGGCACAGGCCGCGCGCCGCATCGTAGGCTTTGCGGATTTGGAAGGGCTGGAATTCCTGGCGAAGATCGAGCACGGCACGGATGCCGGCGGCGAGACCAAGAACGAAATCCGCATGGCCGTGACGCCTGGCCACCGGGATTACCCGAAGACGATGGTGCGCACCGCCGCGCCGGTTGGGAACGCGCCGCCTGCCTATGCGCCGCCGGCACAAAGCTACGCCCCGCCGGCACACACGCCGCCGCCCGCGGCGCCGGCCATGCAGCAGGGCGCCTTTCCCATCCCGGCGCAGCAGACTGCCCCCAGCGCCGATACCCGTCCTACCTGGGCGCGCTGAGAGAGGGACGCACCAGCATGATGCTCCGCCCCCGCCAGAAGCTCTTCGTCGAGCGCAGCCTTCGTGCGCTCGACATCCACGGCAACACCATCGGTGTTGCGAGCACAGGTTGTGGAAAGACGATCATGCTCTCCGCGGTAGCTGGCAAGCGTATCGATGGCGGCTCTGGAAAGGCCGCCGTTCTGGCGCACCGGGATGAGCTGACGTCTCAGAACCTCGCAAAATTTCGCCGCGTGAATCCCGGCATGACCACCTCGGTGGTGGATGCCAGCCAGAAATCCTGGGGCGGCCAGGTCACCTTCGCCATGGTGCCGACGCTGACGCGCACGGCCAACCTGGAAGCGATGCCGGCGCTGGACCTGTTGGTGATCGACGAGGCGCATCACGCCGTCGCCGACAGCTACCGCCGGGTCATCGACCGGGCGATGCACCGCAATCCGATGTGCCGGATCTACGGCGTTACCGCCACGCCCAACCGTGGCGACCGGAAGGGCCTGCGCGATATCTTCTCCAACGTCGCCGACCAGATCCGGCTCGGCGAGCTGGTCCGGTCTGGCCACCTGGTGCCGCCCCGCACCTTCATTATCGATGTCGGAGTTCAGGACGAGCTGCGTGCCGTTCGCCAATCTGGCGATGATTTCGACATGACGGCCGTCGATCGGATCATGAACCGCGCGCCCGTCACCGAGGCGGTCATTGAGCACTGGAAGGAGCATGCCAGCGATCGACAGACGGTGGTGTTCTGTTCGACC
Source organism: Falsiroseomonas sp. E2-1-a4 (assembly GCF_051433165.1). Classification (NCBI taxonomy): domain Bacteria; kingdom Pseudomonadati; phylum Pseudomonadota; class Alphaproteobacteria; order Acetobacterales; family Roseomonadaceae; genus Falsiroseomonas; species Falsiroseomonas sp. E2-1-a4. The sequence goes on from NZ_JBHMFS010000024.1 coordinate 29,462, forward strand.
GTGCCGCATGCCGAGGACGTCGCCAGTGCCTATCGGCAGGCCGGCATCTCGGCCGCCACAGTGACCGGTGAGATGCCGGAACACGACCGCCAGCGTGTCCTCGCTGCCTATGCCGCTGGGAGACACCAGGTCGTGGTCAATGTCGCCGTCCTGACCGAGGGGTGGGATCACCAGCCAACCTCCTGCGTCGTGTTGCTCCGGCCCAGCTCGTTCAAGAGCACGATGATCCAGATGGTTGGCCGCGGGCTGCGTACGGTCGATCCGGCCGAGCATCCCGGCATCGTCAAGCGCGACTGCATCGTGCTCGATTTCGGTACTTCGTCGCTGCTGCACGGCTCGCTCGAACAGGATGTCGACCTGGAGGGATATGAGCCTGACGGCGAGGCACCGATCAAGACCTGCCCCAGCTGCGAGGCCGAGATCCCGCTTGCCTGCACAGCCTGCCCGCTCTGCGGCGCCAGCCTGATCGTGCCGGTGGTGCCGGGCGCGGTCAGTGAGCACCCCAATGGCTCGCTCTCGCAGTTCATCATGACGGAGATCGATCTCCTCCAGCGGTCGGCCTTCCAGTGGTGCGACCTGTTCGGTGACGACGCGGCGCTCCTGGCCAACGGGTTCAACGGCTGGGCCGGCATCTTCTTTCTGAACGGGGCCTGGCACGCAGTTGGCGGCACGAAGGAGGAGCGGCCCCGCCTGCTGTCCATCGGTGAGAGGCTGGTGGCATTGGCCGCGGCGGATGACTGGCTGAACGCCTACGAGACAGACGAGAGCGCCCATAAGAGCCGGCGCTGGCTGCGCGAGCCGGCGACGGAACGCCAGCTGATCCACCTGCCACCGGCAGCCCGCGGTGATCTCGGTATGACCCGGTACCAGGCCTCGGCGCTGCTGACCTTCAAGTTCAACAAGCAGGTGATCCGCAGCTTGGTGCGCAATGCCCAGCCCGCGACGCTGGGCCAGGCGGCATGACCCGCCATGCGCAATCCCGTCCCGCCCTGCGCCATCTGCCGCCGCTCCACGCGCGGCTTTGGCTGGTTCGATCCGACACGGCGGCGACCGGCACGCCCCACCACCGCCTTCTGCAGCATGGCTTGCCAGGCGCTGTGGACCACCCTTGCCGCAAGGAGCGCCCCCGCCGTGGTTGACCTCACTGAACAGGAACAGGCTGCCATCCGCGCCACCATGCGTCCGCTTGGGGAATGCCTGGGGGAGATCGGCTGGCAGACGCGGCTGATCGATCTGACCGAGCCGCAGGTGCTGACGCTGATAGAGGTCGCCGTTGGCGGCTTCCAGGAGGCCATGCAGGCCACAGCCCAGCAGGCGAATGCTCCGCATCGGCCGCTCACCGCCGCGGATGCACCCTTCTGATGCTGGACCTCAACAGCCGGGGCCAGACCTCGGGGCACGTCAACGCCGCCATCGAAGCGGCGCTGGTCGTCGCCAATCGGGCCACGCCGCCGCGCACCTATCTGGGCGGCTCCCGCCTCGGCCACGCCTGCGAGCGGGCGCTGCAATTCGAGTTCGTGAAGGCGCCGAAGGATGACGGCGCCGACTTCAACGGGCGGCTGCTGCGCATCTTCGGGATCGGGCACGCGCTGGAGGATGTGGCCGTCGCCTGGCTGCGCGCCGCCGGCTTCGATCTCTACACCCGCCGTGGCGGTGGTGAGGACGGCGAGCAGTTCGGCTTCTCGGTCGCTGGTGGCCGGATCCGCGGCCACGTGGATGGCGTGCTGGCTGGCGGCCCCGCGATCCCCGGCATGGCGTTCCCGGCGCTATGGGAATGCAAGACCATGAACGCAAAGTCCTGGCGCGAGACATCCAGCAAGGGGGTGGCGGCCAGCAAGCCGATCTACGCAGCGCAGATCGCGGTATACTAGGCCTACATGGACGCGTCTGTGCCCGGGGTGGCGGACAATCCGGCGCTGTTCACGGCCATCAATAAGGACACGGCGGAGCTGCACCACGAGCTGGTGCCGTTCAACGCTGAGCTTGCACAGCGCATGTCGGACCGCGGGGTCCGCATCCTGGCAGCCACCGATGCGGGCGATCTGCTCCCGCGGATCGCCGCCCAGGCCGACCATTTCGAGTGCCGCTTCTGCCCCTGGGCCAAGCGCTGCTGGGCGCTGCCGGCATGAGCCTCTGGGACGACTTCAACGACGCACCCAGCATGCCCTGGGAGGAGCCTGGCGAGGCAGCGATCAATCACGGCGCCCTCGCCACCTTCCTCGATGTGGCGTTCGGATACTGCGATGGGCTGATCCCCGTCCGCGGCTTCGTCGATCAGGGCCAGGGCATCAACAGCCGGCCCCACAACATCTGGCTCCCAGCCGACCGGCACGCAGCGGAGTCCCTCGGCACCTATGCCACCTGGGCGGCGCGGGAGGGCACCGCAGTCTACGTCCTTCCCGGCACAGTGGCGGAGCACGGCCAGGCGCGTGCAGAGCATGTCCTGCAGATGCAGGCCGTGCTGGTCGACCTCGACACCGGCGATGTCGAGGCGAAGCTCGATCACCTGATCCAGCACATCGGTTCACCCACACTGCTGGTCGAGAGCGGTGGCCGCACCGCGGAGGGTGCCGCCAAACTGCATGTCTGGTGGCGGCTCACCGAGCCGGCCGGAGGCCAGGACCTCGCCCGCCTTTGCGCGCTGCGGGGCGAAATCGCCGACAAGGTAGGGGGCGATCCGCATTTCCGCTCCGCCCACCAGCCGATCCGCGTGCCGGGCACGATTTATCGCAAGGGAGGTGCCGAGCGCATCGTTGCAATCCGCCACCACGATTCGCGCCGTGAGGTGGACCTGGCCGAGTTCGCCGATGCCGTCGCCGCCATGCCCTTCCTGCCGGGCCAGGAACGCGACCCGGCAGCAGCAAAAACGGACCGGCCGAGCCTGGACGCCGTGCTCACCACCCCGGTACGCGACGGGGGTCAGGACGGCTGGACCCGCTTCCAGGGCGCCAGCGCCGCCATCGGCCACTTCATCCGCCAGGTGCATGAGGGCCGCCTGACGCCCGACCAGGGCTGGGAGGCGATCTGCGGTTATAACGCCGCCTGCCTGCGCCCGACCTGGCCACTGGAACGCCTGAAGGCGGAGGCCGATGCCCTCTGGGCTCTGCATGTCGAGCGCAACGGGCCGGCCCTGATCCGCGCAGGTGACGCACCACCAGCTCCTGTCCCTGCGCACACGCTCGGCGCGCTGCTGGACGACACATCGCCAATGCCGGATGACCTGATCGGGCCGCGCCTGCTGACCCCGGGTGGGATGCTGGTGCTCGGCGGTGCGCCGAAGGTCGGCAAATCCGACTTCCTGATCAGCCTGCTGGTGCACGCCGCCGCCGGCGCCCCATTCCTGCGCTTCACGGCACCGCGCCCGCTGCGGGTGTTCTATCTCCAGGCCGAGATCCAGTACCACTACCTGCGGGAACGCCTGCAGCAGTTGCGGCTCGATCCCGGCATCGTGGCACGCGCCCGCGACACCCTCGTCGTCACCCCCAAGCTGCGCATGTTGCTCGACGACCAGGGCGTGCCCCTCGTCGCCGCGGCCATCCGTGCCGCTTTCCCCAACGCGCCGCCCGACATCATCTGCATCGACCCCATCCGCAACCTCTTCGATGGCGGGCCCGCAGGCGAAGGTGAGAACGACAACAGCGCGATGATGTTCTTCCTGCAGGGCCGGGTCGAAGCGCTGCGCGACCAGGTCGCCCCCGAGGCGGGCATCATTCTCGCCCACCACACGAAGAAGCTCAGCAAGCAGCAGGTGAAGGATGATCCCTTCCTGGCCCTGTCCGGCGCCAGCGCACTGCGCAGCTTCTACACCTCCGGGATGATCCTCTTCCGCCCCGACGAGGAGCAGACCGGACGCGAACTGCATGTCGAGCTTCGCAACGGCCCCGGCCTGGAACCCATGCTGGTCGATAAGCGTGGCGGGGCGTGGGTCGAACTCGACCGGACCGGCGAGCGCCTCGTCAGGAAAGACATCGGGCGCAAGCTCGATGCCGAGCGCACGCGCCGCCACGACGTCATCCTGCACTTGATTGCAGAGGAGGCCGAGGCAGGGCGGCTCTGCACCGCCAACGCCTTCGCCTCGAAGTTCGAAAACAGCCGCGGGCTCGGCGGTAAGGACACCATTAGCGACCGCATCACCGTATTGGCGACAAAGGGCTACATCAAGTTTCGTCGTGACGCGCGCGATCTTGGCCAGCCCTATACGAGGTCCAAGAAGGGCTACCTTGTCGTGAAGGACATGGTGGTCGCCACCGATGAAGAGGTGGTCGACGCCGAGACCGGCGAGATCACACAGGCCACCCTTCCCGTCCTGCCCAGCCACTTTCTCTGCCCGCGAAGCGAGGCCCTGCTGGAGGTCGAGAACCCGGAAGTGTGGGTGCTGCACGACCCCGAAGAGGGCGGCGAATGACCCGCTCATATCGTCTCCGCACTGACCCAAACTGCTCCCCAAACTGCACAGTTTGGGACCAGATCTGCTCGCCCGCCGAAACTGCCAAACTGCTTTTCATGAACCAAATCAACGAGTTCCAGACAAAAGCAGTTTGGCGTAACGAATCTGCCCAAACTGCCCCCGAAACTGCTTTTCGTTCAGTAAAATCAGTATGTTGGAGCAGTTTGGCAGTTTGGGTTTTTTCCTCCCCCCTACGGGGGGTGTGCGTGCGCGTCCCAAAGACGCGCGCACACCACACCCGGGGACGCCTGGTTCGGGTGCGTGGTCCACCCCTCCACCCGGGTCATCCCACCCCAAGCCGGGCAGCGACGACGAGCTCCGCCAAGAACCGCGCCGTCGCCGCCCTCACCAGGATCATCCCCTCTCGGAGACCACCATGGATTTCGCGACTCTCACCATGCCCGCCCCTGACGCAAGCACCGTCCCGCCCGATCCCAATCTCTACCGGCCGCGCAAGCCGGGCATCCTGGCCCTCGATCTCGGCACAACCACCGGCTGGGCCCTACGCTTCGGCGATGGCGGGACGACCTCCGGCACCATGACCTTCAAGCCCGGCCGCTTCGAAGGCGGCGGGATGCGTTTCCTGCGCTTCACCGACTGGCTCGTGGAGATCGCCATGCACGTGCACGGCCTCCGACGTGTGGTGTTCGAGGAGGTGCGCCGCCACGCCGGAACAGACGCGAGCCACGTTTACGGTGGCTTCCTCGGCACGCTCACCGCCTGGTGCGAGGAACACGAGGTCCCATACGAGGGCGTCCCCGTCGGAACAATCAAGCGCTACGCCACCGGCAAGGGCAATGCCGACAAGGCTGCGATGATCGCCGCCATACGAGCTCGCGGCTTTCTGCCGGCCGACGATAATGAGGCGGATGCCATTGCGCTGCTGCTCTGGGCGACCGACCCGACTGGAGGCCGCGCATGAGCATGTACGGCGCGCCGCGGCCGCCTAGGTCCTGCCTCGACCGCGGCACGCGCAGCCCGACCAACGACAGCGAGGTCAACGCCATGCGCGCCGCCGCTTGGCATCGGCACGGCGTGGCCGCGCTGCCTGTCGCCGACATCACGGACGACTGGCTCCGCCAGGCGATCACCAACGAAGCCAACCGGCGCTGGGGGCGTCGCAACGGGGAGAACCACCATGGCCGGTAAGCGCAAGGCGAAACGCGCGACCGAGGATCTGGCGAAGCCGTCGAAGTGGCGGCTTCAGCATGGCGATTTCTCGGAGCCAGTCCGGGAGGCGGATCCCGAGACCGGCACGCCCGTGGCACATCGCCGCGCGGTGGACACGCTGGGGCAGATGCTCCTCAACGGCACCATCACGCCGCAGATGCACGAGGCGGGCTGCATATTCCGCACGCTGTTCCGTTCCGCGGCACTGGATGGCATCGCCACCACCCAGTTCGTGCGCATCAGCGGCGTCACGGCGGACACCATGTCGGGCCGGCAAGTCGATGCCCGCCGCCGCGTGGCCAAGGCTCTGGACGCGTTGGGCGGCCACAACAGCCCGGCCGGCTCCTGCGTCTGGTTCGTCGTGGGCCTGGAGATGTCAGTCCGCGAATGGGCGGCACGTCGAGGATGGAGCGGCAGGCCGGTACCGCAGCCGATCGCGGGCGGCATGCTGGTCGCTGGCCTCGGCATCCTGGCGATGCATTTCGGGCTGACCCCGCGGCAGCAGGCGGCGTGAAGCAGCGCGCCGCTACTCGGAGCCGAGGACGTAGGCGACGGCCTCGTTGATCATCGTAAGCGGCAAGGCAGGGTGGTGCGCCAGTATGACGTCGCGGACCGCCCTGCTGTCGCTTTCACCCGTCCAGGCGAGCGTCCCAGGCGAGCGCCGCGTAGCCCGCGCTGCCGCCAGCGTCGCCCGACTGAGCCACGGATGTTCGGGGCGGGGCTGCTCACCGTCGGGCATGGCCGACGATAGCCCTCCTATGAGAACAAGACAAGAACATGCTATGAAGCGTGGGAACCGGAAGGAGACGAGCCATGGCCGCTCGAAGGCAGGCACGGGTGCGCCCCGTTGACGGCGCCATTGTCCGACTGATGGCGCTCGCCGCGAAGGGCGTGCCTCCGCACCGCATTGCGCGTGAGGTCGAGGTGATCGTCGCCGAATGGCTGCGCGCGCCCGACGCCGACCCCATTGAGGCTAAGGGCTGGCTCGACGAACTGCGTGAGCAGATCGTCGTGGGCGTTGCCGACGCCGAGGAGCAGGTGTCCTACGTTGATGCCGGTGAAGCCGCGGCGGTGAAGCAGGCGAGCCTTACCCTGGCTGCGTTGCAGGCGTCGCGCGACGCGGTCGAGCGGGCATTGGCGTCGCTCTGAACCGCGCGGCTACGCTGTTACAATTCCCCCCATGGCGGCTCGCAAATCGAGTTGGGTATAGTGGGGACACGTCGAGAAGGTGCGTCGAGCACCGCGGCTCCCGAGCCACTCGCCAGCTGATCAGCCACTGTGGCTTTCGAGCCGCAGGGTCCTTCCTGGCCCCGCTGTATGCGGGGGGCGGAAGCGCGCAACATCGCTAGCGCCAGGCCAGAAATATGGGTTGCGGTTTGCGGCCCTTTCCTTGCGCGATCCGACAGATAGCCCGCAAACCATGCCGCGCTGAGTTTGCAGCCGCGGCCGCACGGTTTGCACCCACTCCCAAACCTGGATGGCCCGATGACGCTCCCCTGGATGGCGGCGAAGATCCTGCTGCGTCCGGTGGCGGAGCTGCGCCCGCATGCCGGAAACGCGCGCATCCACAGCGCCGCGCAGCTGGAGCAGATCAAGGCCAGCATGCTGGCCTTCGGCTTCACCAATCCGCTGCTGGTGGATGAGGACGGCGTGCTGATCGCCGGCCATGGTCGCCTCGAGGCCGCAACGGCGCTCGGCATGGCCAAGGTGCCGGTGATCGTGCGGCGGCACCTGTCCGCCGCGCAGAAGGAGGCGCTGCGGCTCGCCGACAACCGCATCGCGGAAAACGCGACCTGGGACCAGGCGCTGCTGCGTGACGCGCTCGCCGCGGTGCAGGCGGCGCCGGACATCGACCTCGGCGCGCTCGGCTTTTCGGCGGATGAGCTCGCGGACATCCTCGCGGCGGCTGGAGATACCGTGTCCGACGGCGACGCGCCCGAGGCTCTGTCTGCGGATCCCGCCGAGGGGGGCGGCGCGACTGGCGCGGCGGGCGCCGGGGAGGAGCCGGCGGACGATCCCGCCGATGCCGATCCGGAGCCGCCGCGCCAGGCCGTCACCCGCCCCGGCGATCTCTGGCTGCTGGGCGAGCATCGCCTGCTCTGCGGTGACAGCACCGACGCCGCCACCGTGGCGCGGGTGATGGGTGAAGACCGCGCGGCCCTGCTGTTCACCTCCCCGCCCTACGGCAACCAACGGGACTACACCACCGGCGGCGGCACCGATTGGGATGCCCTGATGCAGGGCGTGTTCCAGCATCTCAACGTGGCCATGCGGCCCGATGGCCAGGTGCTGGTGAACCTCGGGCTGATCCATCGCGACAATGAATGGCAGCCCTATTGGGCCGGCTGGCTCGACTGGATGCGCGCCCGCAGCTGGCGCCGGTTTGGCCTCTACACCTGGGACCAGGGGCCCGGCCTTCCCGGCGACTGGAACGGGCGCCTCGCGCCGGCCTTCGAGTTCGTCTTCCACTTCAACCGCCAGGCACGGCAGGCCAACAAGATCGTGCCCTGCAAATGGGCCGGCACACCAAACAAGGGCAGCGGCCTGCGCGCTGCCGATGGGACCATCTCGGAATACCAGCACGCGGGCCTGCCGGTGCAGGACTTCCGGATCCCCGACAACGTGCTGCGCCTGACCCGCCACAAGGGCCGCGGCATCGAGACCGAGCACCCCGCCGTGTTCCCGGTGGTGCTGCCGGAGTTCCTCATGCGGACCTACGCCGACGAAAGCGAGGTAGTGTTCGAGCCTTTCGGCGGCAGTGGCACGACGATCCTGGCCGGCCAGCGCACCGGCCGCCGCGTGCGCGCGATCGAGCTGGCTCCGGCCTATGTCGACCTGGCGATTGCCCGCTGGCGGATGCTGCATCCGGACCTGCCAGTGACGCTGGCCGACGATGGGCGCGACTATGATGCCGTGGCCGCGGCGCGACTGGAGCTCACCGCGAATGCAGCCTGACCTCGTGATCTCCGCTCTGCCGCTGGCAGCGCTGGTCCCCTATGCCGAGAACGCGCGCACGCACTCGCCGTCGCAAGTGGCGCAGATCGCCGCCTCCATTGCCGAGTTCGGCTTCGTGAACCCGGTGCTGGTCGACGCCGAGGGCGTGCTCATTGCCGGCCACGGCCGCGTCATGGCCGCGAAGCAGCTGGGCCTGGCCGCGGTACCGGTGCTGCGGCTCGGGCATCTGTCCCCGGCGCAGGCACGGGCGCTGCGCCTGGCCGACAACCAGATCGCGCTGAACTCCGGCTGGGACGAGGCGCTGCTTGTCGCTGAGATCGCGCGCATTCGCGATGAGGCTTTGGTCGACCTGGACGTGCTCGGCTTCTCCGGTATGGAGATCGACCGACTGCTGGCGGCCGCCGACGCCGGCCTCGGCGATGATGCCGACGAAGCCCCGCCGCCGCCGGTGGTGCCCGTTACCCGGACCGGCGATCTTTGGCGTTGTGGCGAGCATCGGCTGCTGTACGGCGACGCTACGAAGCTTGTCGACGTGCAGCGCGCCCTCGGCGCCGGCCACCTGGCCGACATGGGCTTCGTCGATCCGCCCTATAATGTCGCCTATGAGGGCGGCACCGCGGCCAAGATGACCATCGCGAATGACGCACTCGGCGGCGGCTTTCCCGAGTTCCTGCGGCCGGCGATGGCCAACCTGCTCTCGGTCACGAAGGGCGCCTGCTACGTCTGCATGTCCTCCTCGGAATGGCCGACGCTGCATCGGGTCTGGCAGGAGGCGGGCGGCAAATGGTCCAGCACCATCATCTGGGCGAAGAACACCTTCGCCCTCGGCCGAGCCGACTACCACCAGCAGTTCGAGGCGATGCTCTACGGCTGGAAGGCCGGCGCACAGCACTACTGGTGCGGCGCGCGTGACCAGGGGAATGTCTGGCACTTCGACAAGCCTGCCTGCAACGACTTGCATCCGACCATGAAGCCGGTGGCGCTGGTGGAGCGCGCCATCCGCAACAGCAGCAAGCCGCGCGACACGGTGCTGGACTGCTTCGGCGGCTCGGGCACCACCATGATCGCAGCGGAGCGCACGGGGCGGCGCGCTGTGCTGCTGGAGATCGACCCCACCTATGCCGATGTGATCGTGCGGCGCTGGCAGGACACAACTGGCGAAGCTGCCGTGTTGGAGGGCGATGATCGCATCTTTGCCGACATCGCCGTGGCCCGCGGAATTTTCGATCATGGTGTAACCACGGGGTCTTGAAAATACGGAAGCCACAGGCTTTGATGTGGTGTTGCATACGAAACGACCACTCAACGGGGACTTTGCGTGATGCGCGAGCCGCAGCGATGAGCGATTCTCGATGTCACTATATCCCTCCTAAGTGGCTCGATGCGGTTGCAGGAAAGACTCTCTTCTACCCATGCGCCGGCGGCGACATAGCGGAACCGCTACAAGTCTTCGCGCCAGTCATCTCGGATTTTTGGTTCTCCGACATTGGGTACCCTGCGGGTTTGAAGATGGCGCCGGCACTGCGGTCGTTTGGCGGTTTCACCTACACCCTGACGGGCAAGCTGATTAACGGAGACCCCTTAGCAACGATTGAGCGCCGAGACGGATACCGCTTCCTCCCCCCAAGCCGGAGAATCGAAACCTATTCGAGGCCGGATGGGTCATCATTTCGTGTCATCCGACGTCGAGGGTTTGGGGAGATTGCGCTCGGCACTGAGTTTCCCGATATGTCCGTCGGCGTCTTTTTCCATCGTGGCGATAGCCCTGGCGAAGGCGGATCCAATGTTCGTTTTTTCGAAAATAAGTGGCGGCGCCACGAACCGCTGCGCAACCTGTTCTCAACCCTCATCCGCAAATTGACCGAGCCAGCCCTGATCGTGTCGGACGGATCGTTAACACCGCCGCTGCATCCGATTGGCCAGTTCCATCGGAGCCGGATGAGCAGCGCAGAAGCTTTTGAAAGCTGCCGTGACCGCGAATGGCTGGCGGATGGGCTTCGCTGGACTTGTGTTGGCTTCGTCGGACGGAGAAATGGCCCGACCTTAGTATGGGCAGTTCAGCGGGCCTAAAAGCCCGTTTGAGAATGGCGGACGGGTCGGCTCCGCGGCGCTTTTCCGGCCCCCTTGCGTTGCCGAACTTGCCGATGCACCAAGCATCGGCTGCGCCCCGCGCCTTTCGGGATCGAAAGACCACCTGCGGATCCTCAAGCGGCGGCATTATCAATCGGTCTCTAAGCCTCCTTACGGCAGCTCATTTGACGGACGTCGCCACCGCCTCGTGGGGTGGCGTTGTCGATCACGAAGTGATCCGGAAAGCTCAATAATAGCAATAAGATAAGGCTGCATCTTGCTTGGCTTGAGCGCGGCACAGCGCGAATGGTCCGTCACACGCAGGGGATGCCCTGCAGCAAGAGACGGAGACCATCATGACCGACCGCGAAGCCCGCGCCGCCCGCAACCAGGAACGCAGCCTGGCCGCCTTCCTCGCGAAGAAGGCCGAATTCGACGCCCTCCTCGCCGAACTCCAGCAGGCCAGCGAGGACCATTTCGGCGCAGACCCCGAGACGGTGCTCTGGGGCGAAGCGGCCTGGCTTTCCGACGCCACCGCTAAGCTGAAGGACATCGCCGACCAGCATTTCCGCCGCGGCGAATACGCCCTCTGACGCGGGCAACTCCCGCACCGCCCCGACCGGCAGCGCCGGCGGGGCTTCCGGCAGTAGGGGCCGATGACCGGCACCCGGAACCGGAGACCACCACGATGACCAAGATTTCCGACAGCCAGCGCGTGATCCTGAGCGCCGCCGCGCAGCACGAGATGGGCCTCGCCCGCGCGCCGAAGACCCTGCCCGCCGCGGCCCGCAACGCGGTGTTCCGCAGCCTGATCAAGAACAACCTGCTGACCGAGATTAACGCCCCGCGGGAGCATGTCGGGCTGGGCTGGCGCCAGGATGAGGACGGCACCTGGATCGTGGCGCGCATCACCGACGAAGGGCTGCGCGCCATCGGCATCGACCCGAATGAGGGAGACGCGGTGGCCGGCGCGCCCGACTGCTCCGGCATCGAGGGCAGCGTGCCCGACACGGCGCCCACGGTGGCGCCGGCGGCGGAGCCCGCCGCACAGGACGCCACGGTCGCCGAAGCCGCCCAGGCCGCACCCCTGACGGAGGAAATCGCGATGCTCGACCAGGCCCTCGCGGCACGCGCTGCCGCGCCGCGGACCAGCCTGCGCGACGCCGCTGCGGCGATCCTCGCTGCCTGGGACGACGAGGCCAACCGCGCCACGGACATGATCGCCGCGCTCGATGCCCCGATGGAGGCGCTGCGCACCCTGCTCGCTGGCAAGCCGGCCCGCGCCCCGCGCGAGGCCGGAGCGCCCCGCAAGCCGCGGGAGGGCACGAAGCAGGAGCAGGTGCTCGCCATGCTGCGCCGGCCCGAGGGCGCCACGGTCGCGCAGATCGCCGAGGCGACAGGCTGGGCACAGCACACGGTCCGCGGCTTCTTCGCCGGGCTGAAGAAGAAGGGCCACGCGGTCGAGGTGATGTCGCGCGAGCGGATGGTCGACCCCAACAAGACCGGCGCCAAGGGCTCCTTCACGGTCTACCGGGTAACGGGCTGACGGATCGCCGGGGTGGCCCCAGCGCGACGTGCATGGCGCCACACCGATTGCCGCGATAGCCTCGCCCAAGGCATGAGGAATCCGACATTGGCCCTGGTTCTCCGCGTTCTTTATGTGTTGGGGCTGTTCTGTGGCGCCGGTGCTGCGCAGGCACAGACCGGCGATCCTCAGCGTGGCCAGGCTTTCGCGGCGGCGAATTGTGCGCGATGCCACGCCATCGGCCGCACTGGCGCCAGCCCGCTTGCTGCGGCACTGGCCTTTCGGGACATCCATCTGCGCTATCCCGTCTCGCAGCTCGCCGAAGCGCTGGCAGAAGGGATCGTGACCGGCCATTCCGCCATGCCGGAATTCCAACTCGACCGGGCGCAGATCGCCGATCTGCTGGCCTATCTCGGGACGCTAGAACGCTGACCTGACACGGCACGGCGGAGGCTGCCGGCCGCCTTGCCATTGGGCGTACTGACCGCCCCCTCCTGCGGCGGGAGGTCGCCGCCATGCCGGAACTGACCGCCTCGACCCGCGAGGCCGCCCGCCGGATCGGGCTGAGCGACACCGCTATGCACAAGGCCGAACGGGCGGGTCGGATTGCCCGTGAGCCGGACGGCCAGTGTGACATCGACAAGACCCGCCGCCGCCTGACCGAAACCGCCGACCCGGTGCGATCTCCGCTGGTCAGCGGCGCTGGCGCCGAGGGCACGCCCTTCGTCCGGCTGAAGGTCGCGCAGCTGGCGCTGAAGGTGGAGGCGCAGCGGCTCTCGCTGGACGGCCGAGGGCCAGGATCCGCACACCATCGGATTCCACATCTCGGCACTTTACTCGCCGGTGGGCTGGCTGCCCTGGAGCAGATCGCCCGGGATTGGGAGGCGGCGCAGGCAAGCCGCGGGATCGGGAACCCTGGGAGGATCTGGCGAAGCTCCTGGTGCGTTACCGGCCACGCCAAAGCTGACGGCAGCATGTGAATTGCCCGGCTCTGCGTCGACAGCGGCGGCCGGGACACCGTCGCCGTCTATGGCCACCTGGGCCGGGTACGGGATTCGCGCATCGCACCGGCCAAGGAGATCGACGGCAGGGTCAGCCCGGCGATCAGCGCCCACTCTGCATCGGTCCCGTCGCTCGGGTAGCGCAGCCTGCTATGATCGTACCGAGGCCGTTTCTCCGTCGTTCACATCCAAGACGCCGCCGCGAACCGCTCAAAACCAAGCGAACAGCAGATGACACAACGGATTTAAGACCTTGTCGACAGGCACGTAGAGCCCGCCGCAGACTGCCTGGGGGAGAGTGCTGAGCGCTTACGCCATACTCAGTCCGTGCTGATGCCAGCAGCCCGGATCAACGGTACCCACCGTGCCAGCTCCGAATCCAGCTTGGCCTGCGCGGCATCGCCGGTTAGAGGCGTGGCGTCGACACCCATCGCAGTGATGCGTTCCAGCACGACCGGGGCGGTCAAAGTCTCCGACACTGCGGCGCGCAGCTTCCTGAGCACCGGGGCCGGCGTGCCTGCGCGGGCGGTGATGATATGCCAAATCTCAAAGGAGAAATTCGGGTAACCGCTTTCCTTGATGGTGGGAATGTCCGGCGCGCCCGAAAGCCGCTGCGCGCTGGCGGCGACAATGCCGCGCAGCCGCCCGGCTCTGATATGCGGAAGGCAATCCGAAGCGCCGGCGAACATGAAGTCCAGGTTGCCGGCGACGAGGTCCGTATTGGCCGGCGCACCGCCTCTGTAGGGCACATGTTGCGCCTCGAGCCCGGCCTGCTTCAGAAACAGCGCGGTGGTGATATGCGCTGGGGAACCGACACCCGCGGTGCCATAGGAAAGCTCCCCTGGCTTGGCGCGGCAGGCGGCGACGAAGCTTTCCAGGCTGGTGATGCCAAGCTGCCGCCTGGGGTTCACCACCAGGATATTCGCGGCGGTGGAGGTGATGCCGAGCGCCACAAAATCTCGCGCCGTGTCATAGCCCGGGTTCTTCTGCACGGCCATGTTGACCACATGCGTCGCGACATGGCCGATGACCAGGGTGTAGCCGTCAGGCGCAGCCTGCGCCGCCGCGGCCATGCCGATGGCACCACCCGCGCCGGCGCGGTTCTCTACCACCACGGTCTGACCGAGCTTTTCGCCGAGCGTTGCGGCTACGATGCGGGCCGTCGTGTCGGTGCCGCCGCCGGGCGCGAAAGGCACGATCAGCCGGATCGGCCGGTCCGGCCACTCGGCGCGCGCCAATCCCGGCAGTGCCAGGGTTCCGGTCGCGGCGAGCAGGGTGCGGCGATGCAACATCCTCATGGTGATCCTCCCGTTTTCAGGTTTTTCTTGCCCTGCGGCTGCGCAGGTTGTGGACATGGACATGCGTTCCAGCCGCGATGTCAGCGGTGGCCTCGCCGATCAGCGCGCCGTATTTGCGGATGACCGCGCCGCGGGCGATGGCGTGGCGGGCAATCTTGTGGCCAAGCGGAATCGGCGCTGGCAGCATCAGCATCTCCACCTGCTCGCCGCTACGTATGGCCGCCTCGCCGGCCGGTACGTCGCCCAGTGCGGTTGCCACATCGTCCTCGGGTTTCAGGACCAGGAATTGCCAGCGTCGCATCAGAAATCCGCCCCCAGCCGGGCAAAAGCGTATTCGCCCTCATCCAGCACCTCGCCCCAGGTCGCCGAACCCGACGCATGCTCCAGCAATTGCGCGAACAGCGCATTCGCCGCTTCCTCGGGATCGCGCGTGCCTTCCAGCACGCCCGAGCCATCGAAATCGATCTGCGTCGCCAGGTGCCGCGCCGTCGCCGGATTGGCGGTGACCTTCACCGTGGGCGCGAGCGCGTCGCAATAGGAATTGCCGGCGCCGGTGGTGAACATCGTCATCTGCGCTCCCGCCGCGACAAAGCCGGTGATCGACGGCGGCGAAAAGGACGGGCCCTGCATAACCCACAGCCCGGGCCCAGGCAGCGCTGCCGCATGCGGCACCACGCCGCGCACCCGCCGGGACCCGCCCTTGGCAATGGCGCCGAGCGACTTTTCCTCGATGCTGGAGAGCCCGCCGCGGATGTTCTCCTGGCCCGGGTTGTTCCCGGTCAGATCCTCGCCAGACGCGGCAGCCCAGGCTTCGCGTTCCAGGACTGCGGCGACGATCTGGCGGCCGACCTCCGGCGTCTCCGCCCGCGCTGCCAGCACATCCTCCGCGCCCAGCCATTCCATGGTTTCGCCGAACACCACGGCACCGCCGGCGTCTACAAGCCGATCAGCGACGCGGCCGACCAAGGGGTTGGCTGCGATGCCGCTGGTCGCATCGGTATGGCCGCATTCGATGCCGAGCCGCAGCATCGAGGCCGGCAGCGCCTGGCGCCGAATGCGGGACGCATCGCGAACCAGCTTCGCTGCCATTCGCACGCCCCTCTCGGACATCACGAGATTGTCCTCGTGGCAATCATCCAGCGCCACGGTCTCGACCGGCTTGCCGGAGCCGGCAATGGCCTCGGCGATCGCATCCAGCCGCAGCCGGTCGGCCCCCACGAGCAGCACCGCGGCGGCGTTGGCGTTGCGGCCCAGCCCGACCAGCATGCGACGCGTCAACGCCCGGTCGTCGCCGAACTGGCCACGCCCGACGGCGAGCGACATCAAGGTGGTGCCCGGCACTTGGCGCGCGATGCGGCGGGCGGACGCGCCGGTGAGGCCGAGGATCGAGAGCACGAGGACCGTGTTGCGCGCCCCGGCACTACCGTCTGGGCGCGGGAACCCCGCGAATTCAGCCGCCACGCGCATCCTCCGGAGCCCATTGTTGCAAAAACGCTGAACCCACAACGGATGGAAGTCAATGATCGCGTACTGCGCGTTTGGCTGCCAAGGTTGCGCCACAGGGACAAGGAGGCGGCAGCATGGCGCGATGGTCGGCAAGGCGGATCGGGCCCATCATCCAACCGAATATGGACACCCGGATGGGCTCCAATGTGCAGGGCCCATCGATGATCCGCGTCCCGGATTGGTTGCCGGGCCGGCTCGGCCGCTACTATCTTTATTTTGCCGACCACAAGGGCAGCTACATCCGGCTCGCCCATGCCGACGCACCGGAGGGGCCCTGGCGGATACATGAGGCGGGCAGCCTGAACCTGACCGACAGCCTCTTCCCGACCGAACCTCCTGCACCGCCTGAGGACCGCGGCGCGGCGGATATCCTGCCCGGCGTGGCGCCGCCCGGCACGCCCGGAGTGCTACGGCTGGATGAGGACCAAGCCTTTCCGCATATCGCGTCCCCGGACGTGCATGTTGATGAGGCCAGCCGCCGGATCCTGATGTATTTTCACGGGCTGTCCGGCTGGGGCACCCAGCGGACGCGGCTCGCAACGTCCGAGGACGGTATCCGCTTCACAGCCAGGCCAGAACTGTTCGGCCCCTCCTATTTCCGCGTGTTTCAGCATGGCGGAGCGCATTTTGCACTGGCCATGCCGGGCATCCTGTTCCGATCCGCCGACGGCATCTCGGGGTTCGAACGCGGGCCGTTGCTGTTTCCGGACGGGCTGCAGCGACACACCGCCCTGCTGCTGCGCGGCAATCTGCTGCATGTCTTCTGGACCCGGGTCGGCGACAGACCGGAATGCATCCTTGCCTCCCGCATCCGGCTCGACGGTGACTGGCGTGACTGGCGGGTGGATGGCGAAGCGGATGAGGTATTGCGGCCGGAGACCGATTGGGAAGGCGGCGACCTGCCGCTTGAGCGGTCCTGGCGAGGCGCCATCGACGGCCCCGTGCGACAGCTTCGTGATCCGGCCATCCTGGAGGATGAGGGACGGATCTTTCTGGTCTACGCGGTGCGGGGCGAGGCAGGCCTCGCGCTCGCTGAACTGACGGAAGGCAACGAGTAGCCCCTAACCCTGGGGCGGCCGGTGAAGGGCGGCTATTCCTGTCGAACCCCCGTCAGTCTCGATCATAGGCGACACGAAATCCGACATGGCCCGCCGAGGTATCCTGACTGCACCCGGACCGCGCGGCAATACGGTAGCGGTGGCAATAGCTGCGGTGGCACAGATAGGAGCCGCCCTTCATCACCCGATCCCGCTCGGCCGCCGCGGCCTTGTTGCGCTGCCTGGCCGCGTTGGTCAGGGATCGCACGCGAAACGGGTCGGCGCACCATTCCCAGACATTGCCACATGGGTTGAACAGGCCGAAGCCGTTGGGGCGGAAGGCATCGACCGGGGCGGTGCCCTTGAATCCGTCGCACAGCGTGTTGCTCGTCGGAAAGCGACCCTGCCAGATGTTGCACAATGCATTACCATCATCCGGCTCCTCCGATCCCCAGGCATACCGGGCAAGATCGTCACCACCCTTCGCCGCATATTCCCATTCCGCCTCGCTTGGCAGGCGGCCTGCGGCCCAGGCGGCGAAGGCGGTTGCGTCGTTCCAGGCGATATGGGTGGCCGGGTGGTCCAGCCGGTTGGCGATGGAGGAGCCTCGCCCCTCCGGCGCCGCCCAGTACGCCCCCTCTACCTTTCGCCACCAGGGCGTCCCTTCCGGGCTTGGCGCCTGCATGCCGGGCGCCAGGAAGCTGTAGAAGACATAGGACCAGCCAAACCGCTCCGCGTCTGTCCGATAGCCGGTGGCGGCGGCGAAGGCGGCGAAGCGGCGGTTGCTGACGGCATGCACGTCGATCCGGAATGGGCGCAGGGTCACGCGCCGCGCTGGCCCTTCGCCATCCTCACGGAAGATGGGTGCGTCGGTGCCGATGGTTACCGTGCCGCCTGGGATGGCCACCGTCATGGTCAGGTCGCCACCGGCCGCCCCTTGCAGCGCCAGGGCCGATCCAGATCGGCGACCCGACGTTGGCAGGCAGCAGGTTTTCGTGGGGACCTCCACGCGCCTATCCTCCGGGTGTTCCGACCACGACATCCGCCCCGGCCTGCGGTGGCGGCGGGAAGTGGAAGCCGCGCTGGCCGGACAGGCCCCGGTTGGTCTGGCCCTCGAACGGCTTGGCCGGCGTGCCGACCAGCTTGCCGTCGCGGATCCAGCCGGTATCGACGCCCCAGGCCTCCGCCACCAACGCCGCCTCCAGTTTCGTCTGCACCTCCGCCAGCGCCGCTTCGCCGCCGAGGTTCCGCATCTCCTGCGGGTCGTCCCGCAGGTCGAACAACTGGATCACGTTGCCATTGGGGTACCAGATCAGCTTGTGCCGCCCGTCGGTCGCCATGCGCGTGGCGGAGGCATCGTCACGGCAGGCTGCCGTGAGCACATCCCGCCTTGAGCCGCCGATCATCGAAAGCCCCTCCATCGGCGCGGCGGGGGCGACGCCGGCGAAGTCCAGAAGCGTCGGCATCACATCCGCCAACTGGACCAGCCGCCGATCCACGCTGCCCGGCCTGGTGCGGGCATCACCTGCCGGGCCGAGCAGAATGGTCGGCACCCGGGCGCTGTCCTCATAGAAGATGCGCTTGGCCCAGAGGCCATGTGTTCCCAGCATGTCGCCATGGTCGGCGGTGAACAGCACCACGGTGTCGTCCAGCAGCCCCTCCTCCCGCAGCGTGCCGAGCACCAGGCGGAACTGATGGTCGATATGGGTGCACAGCGCCATGAAAGCGCGCTGGATGCCGCGCAGATGGTGCGGCTTCACATGCGCCCAGTAATCGGTGATGGAGCGCAGCGCGTAGGGCAGCGCGGCCTCGTCCTTCGCCCAATCGGCAATGGGCGGCACCGGCGGTTCGGCATCGCGATAGATGTCGAGATAAGCCTGCAACGGCGCCAGCGGCGGATGCGGCGCAGTATAGGACAAATGCCAGAAGCCGGGCCGGGTCGGGTCGCGCCGCTTGATCTCGCGGCACATCTTCCAGCTGGTCCAGCTGGTCACGTGGCAAGGCTCGGGCAGGTGGAAGGGCCGCCAGAGATAGTCGTTATTGTTCATGCCATGGTTGAAGCCCTGGCCCGGAAAGCCCTGATCGGCCAGGTACAGGTCGTAATCGTCATAGCCGCCGAGATGCGGCCGCCCTTCCTCCGCCAGATGCACGTCGTCGAAGCCGATGCGGTCGCGCGGCGGGTAGACATGCAGCTTGCCCACCGCGCAGGTCTGGTAGCCGGCGGCGCCAAGCGTGGCGGCCAGGGTCGGGCTGTCCGGCATGCGTGCTACCGGGTCGAAACTGCGATCGCCGTGGATGCGCGCCGTGTTGCCCGTCATCATCGTGCGCCGTGCGGGAATGCAGATCGGGCATTCAGAATAGGTGTTCGGGAAGCACACGCCGTTGCGTGCCAGCTGATCCAGCGTCGGCGTCAGCACGGTGGGATGGCCGGCATGGCCCATGAGGGAGGCTGGCCACTGGTCCACCGTGACCAGCATGATGTTCGGGCGCTTCATCTCGCGGCTCACTCCACCCGCGCCCCACTTGCCCGCACCAGGGGGCCCAGCTTGGCGCGCTCAGCCGCGATGAAGGCGATGAAATCTTCCGACGAGCCGCCCTTCAGCGGCAGGCCGAGCTGGCGCGCACGCGCCTGCACGCCCGGATCGGCGACGGCGGCATTATAGGCGGCATTGAGGCGCCGAACCGCCTCGGCCGGTGTGCCACGGGGCGCCACCACGCCGTGCCAGGATAGGAAATTGTAGTTGGCGACCCCGGCCTCCGCCACTGTCGGCAGGTCCGGCGTGAAGGGCGAGCGGCCGGGGCCGGTGACGGCCAGGGCGCGCACCTGGCCCTGGTTTACGGCGGGTAGCAGGGTGCCGTCGATCAGCAGGTTCACATGGCCGGCGATGAGGTCCGTCTGCGCCGGTGCGCTGCCGCGATAGGGCACATGGGTCATCTGAACATTCGCCAGCGACATCAGCATCTGCGTCGCCAGATGCCCGGCCGTGCCGTTGCCGGGCGTCGCGAAGGTCACCGCATTCGGTTGTGCCCGCGCCGCTTCCAGCAGGCTTGCGATGGTCCGATGTGGCGACTCCCGCGGCACGCCGACCAGCAGCGAAACCTCCGTCAGCCGCAGGATCGGCGCGAAACTGTCAGGATCGAAGGGCAGCTGCGCGAAAAGATGCGGCGCGATCGCCAGGATGCCGATATCGGCGAAAAGCACGGTGTAGCCATCCGCCGTGGCGCGGGAGGCGACACCGGCGCCGACCGTGCCGCCACCACCGCCCCGATTTTCGATCAGCAGCGGCTGGCCGATTTGCTGTTGCACGATCGGCGCCAGCAGGCGTGCCAGGATGTCGTTGTTGCCGCCTGGCGGGTAGGGCACCACCACGGTCACCGGCCGTTCCGGCCAGGCGGCCTGGGCCGGCGCGGCCAACTGGCCGGTTGTCAGCAGGGGGATGGCGACCAGCCAAGCGCCGACCAGCTTCAGAAGCCTGCGAGCAATCATGAGTGGGGACTCCCTTCAGTAATTGGAACTGCGCGGCGGACCCGCGCTTGTGGTGCCCGCCATGGCATCCAGATGGAACTGCAGCCGCGCCGCCCTGAGCGGAACATCGTGCCACAGATTGTCGAACTCTCCAGGGTCGTTCCCGTGATCGAAGATCTCGCCGATGGGATGGCCGTGGTAAATCACCGACTTGTAGCGCCCGTCAAAGACCATGGTACCGTGGCTATGGTCCCGGTCAACGCCGATGGCGTCGTTGAACTCGCAGACCACATGCGTCTTGTGGCGCGCCGGATCGGCGCGCCCCTCCAGGATCGGTAGCAACGATCTTCCCTGCACCGTCCAGGGGATCTCGATGCCGGCGGCCTCCAGCAACGTCGGCGTGACGTCCACCAGCTCGACCAGCGCCTCACTGACGCATCCGGACTGCACGCGGCCGGGCCAGGACCAGATCATCGGCACCCTGACCAGCCCATCGAAGAAGCGACAACCTTTCAGAACAAGTCCGTGGTCGCCGAGCATCTCGCCATGATCAGAATGGAACAGGATGAGCGTATCCTGTTCCTGTCCGGTATCGCGCAGCGCCGTCAGAATACGGTCGAGTTGCGCGTCCAGATGCTCGATCATGGCGTAGTAGTTGGCCTTGACCTGCAAGGCGTCATATTTCTCGGGCACATTGCTCGCGACCTTGTCGTGGTCGCGCTCGGCAGGCGGTGGCGGCTGCGCGGCATGGCGGATGCGTGGATCCTGCGGGCGGATCTGCTGCTGGTCCACCTTTTGGAAATCGACCCAACGCTCGCCATCGCTGTCCCGCCAGAGGGGTAGCGGCAGGCTGGCGGAATCCATCTTCGCCAGTGCCTCGGGCGGCGCGTCAAAGGGGGCATGCGGATCAAAGAAGTTCAGCGACAGGCACCAGGGGCCATCGCGTCGATCCGTGATGAAGCGGATCGCCATCTCGGCGCACCAAGTGGATTGGTGCAGCGCGGCCGGCACGCCGGGGCCGCAGAAGGCACCCTTGTCGCGATACAACGCCTGCGGATCGACGCCTTTCTCATGCCGTAACCAATGCTCGTAGGAATCGCCGCGCGCCGCATCCGGAGTGGGATGATGGTTCCAATGAAAAACGCGGTAACCGTCATCCGTGCGCTGTTCGTGATACTTCGCGGCCGACAGATGCAGCTTGCCGATCAGTCCGCAGTCATAGCCGGCATCGGCCAGGCGCTTCGTCACCAGAGTCTCATGTGAAGGCCAGAAGGCGTTGCCGTTGCGTTGCACCTGATGCGTGGCGGGATAGCGCCCGGTCATCATGCTGGCCCGGGACGGCGTGCAGATCGGAGACTGCGCATAGCAGCGCGTGAAGGCGGCCCCGGATGCACACAGCCTGTCCATCGCAGGTGTCCGGATATGCGCATTGCCCAGGGCGCCGATCGTGTCCCAGCGCTGCTGGTCGGTGCAGACCCAGAGGATGTTCGGCCGCTTCGTCACTGGATGGTGATCCCCGCCGCGGGCACCGCGACGCGCCAACGCGCCCGTTCGGCTTCCAGATGCTTCTGGAAATCCGCCGCGCTGCCACCGGCGGCATCGACGCCCAGCGTGGCCAGGCGCTCCCGCACCTCCGCGATCTGCAGCACCGCCTGGAATTCGACGTTCAGCCGGTTGGCGATCGCATCCGGTGTCGCAGCGGGCATCACCACGCCGAACCAGCCGCTGCTTTCCGTGTCGCGCACGCCCGATTCCTCCAGCGTTGGCAGATCCGGAAAAGCCCGCGCGCGGCTGCCGGTGACCGAAGCCACGGGCACCGCCCGACCGCTCGCCAGATTGCCGGCCATGTCGAGCGGGCTGGAGATCATCAGATCGATCCTCCCCGCGGCGAGATCCGCAGCGGCCGGCCCGCCCCCGCGATAGGGCACATGCAGGATGTCGAGCCCCGTACGCAGCTTCACCAATTCCATTGCCAGATGCGGCAGGCTGCCATTGCCGGGGCTGCCATAGGTCAGCTTGCCGGGATTGACCCTGGCCATCCGCGCGATATCCACCCAGCCCTCGGCCAGGCCGACGCGGGCGAACAGCACGGAGGGGCTGGTGACCAGCAGGATTACCGGGCGGAAGGCCGTCTCGGGATCATAGGGCAGGTTGGGATAGGCGAATTGCGTGATGACGAAGGGCGGCGGCGCCAGCAGGATGGTGTAGCCATCGGGCGCCGCGCGCGCCACCTCCGCCGTGCCGATGGTTGAGGCTGCGCCGGCCTTGTTGTCGACCACCACGGTCCTGCCGAGCCGCTGCGCCAGATGCTGCGCTGTCAGCCGCGCCGTCGTGTCGGAGGCGCCGCCGGGCGCGAACGGCACGACGAAGCGGATCGTGCGGTCCGGCCAGGCGCCCTGCGCCCGCGCGAGACCTGGCGCGGCCAACGCGAGGCCCGAAGCACCGAGCCCCAATGCACCGAGCAGGGTACGGCGGTGGATTAGGCTATCCATCAGGTCTCTCCCATTCTGGCCCGGCTTGGCGCCGGTGCCGTTCTGCTTCAGGCGGAAATGCGCGGCTTCTCCCCCGGCGCGGGCGTATAGGGAAAATTCCCGGATTTCAGCACGGCTTCCTCACCGCCATTCGCCGCGATGGCGCGCGCCTGATCCGCGAAGGCGCGTGCGGTGACCTCGGTAGGGTCGCAGATCGCGCGCAGCCGGCGTCCGGCCTCGGTCAGCACCGCTGCATGCGCCGGGCTGCCGGACAGATCCCGCGTTTCCAGCGGATCGGTGTTCAGATCGTAGAGTTCGGGTTGGTAACCCTCGTAATGCGTGTACTTCCACTGGCCGAAACGGACCATGAAAATACCGGTCAGGGAGCCCACAGCATGGTACTCACTGAATGCCGTACGGTCCGGTTGCTCAGGGCCACGTGCCAGATCGGCCAGGGAATGACCGGGCAGCCCCGGTTCCGTGGATGAAATGCCGACGGTCTCGACGATGGTCTGATAACTGTCCAGAAGGCTCACCGGCGTCGCAACGCGGCGCCCTTGCGGAATGCCCGGACCGCGCAGCACCATGGGGACACCGGCGGACTCCTCGTACATGTTCGACTTGCCCCAAAGCGTGCGCGCCCCAAGGTTGTCGCCATGATCGCTCGTGTAGACAACCAGCGTATCCCGATCGAGGCCTGTCGTAGCCAGTGCATCGAGCACCTGGCCGATATTGTCGTCGAGGAAGCTCACCATGCCGTAGTAGGCGGCCATTGCCGTGCGGACATGCGCCTCGTCGCGGAAATGGTCCTCGTAGTTCTGCACCTCCCGCAGCTTACGGACCACGGGATGGTCCGGAAACTCACCGGCGCCGCGCAACTGTGGCAAAGTGAATTGCGCAGGGTCGTACATCCGGAAGAACTCCGGCGGCGCGATCAGCGGGAAATGCGGGCAGACAAAGGACACGAACAGGCACCACGGCTTGTCCGGCGGCTGTGCCGCTGTCTCTCGCAGCCACTGCACCGCGGCATCACGGATGGTGCGATCATACCCCGTGTAGCTGCTTTCGCCCTCCCCCGCATCACCTGCCAATTGTGCGGTGGAGGGACGTCGCGGCGGCGGCCGGCGCAACATCCCCTGCAGATCGCCCCGGCCGTTCAGCACATGCAGCGGCACGATCTCCTGGCCGAAGCCATTCAGGTTCTGCGTTGACTGATAATGCAGCTTGCCGATCGAATCGCACCGATGTCCTTCGGCCAGCAGGCGATGGCCCCAACCCTCCGGCTCGCCGGTGTAAGGAAAGGCGTTGTCCCAATTGCCGGTGTCGTGAACGTACTGCCCGGTGGCGAAGGCGGCGCGGGCCGGGACGCAGATCGGGCATGGGGTATAGGCGGCGTCGAACACCGTGCCCTGCTCCGCCAGCCGATCAATGTTTGGCGTGCGCACCAACGTGTTGCCGTAGCAGCCAGCGACCCGCTTGCTGTGCTCATCAGACATGATGAACAGGACATTCTTGCCGCTCATTCGGCAACCTCCGTTTGCGCCCGCCGGCGCCGTTGCGAGAGCCAGGCCTGGGCGAAGGGCCATATCAGGGTGAGGGCCGAGATGCCGACGAAGCTCAGCGCGATCGGCCGGTCGAGTATGCCCCAGAAGCCCGCGGCGCTGAGCTGCATGCCGGAGCGAAGCTCCTCCTCTAGAATTTTTGCCAGAACGAACCCGATGACGAAGGGCCCGATCGGTACCTTGCACAACCGCAGGCCGTAGCCAAAAATCCCAAAGCCGATCACCACCCAGACATCAAACATGCGGTTGTGCAAAGCGTAGGCGCCGACCACGCAGAACACGAAGATCGCGGGCAGCAAGAGCGCCCGGTTTACCACCATCAGCCGTGCGATCCAGCGCACGCTGAACGTCATCAGCACGAACATGACCATATTGGCGACCAGGTAGGCGGCGATCAGCGCCCAGACAAAGGGCCCATTGGTCACGAACAGAAGTGGTCCAGGCTGGATGTTGTGCAGGATCAGGGCGCCGAGCAGGATCGCATCGATCGGGCTGCCAGGAATGCCCATGGTGATCAGCGGAATCAGCGCGCCACCGACATTGGCGTTGTTCGCTGCCTCCGACGCCACGATGCCTTCCTCGCTGCCGGTGCCGAATTTTTCGGGCGTCTTGGAGAAACTGCGCGCCGTGGCATAGGCAACCATCGAACTGATCGAGGCGCCAACGCCGGGCAGGATGCCGATCCAGGTGCCGATGATGGAGGACCGCAGCAGATTGACGCCATGCCGGCTCCAGGTTGCCAGGCTCAGCATCATTCGCTGCCCGCCGATGCGGATCGGCTCCGCGCGACGTTCGATCTCCAACGCATCCTCGATGATCTGTGCCATGACAAAGACGCCGAGCAGCACTGGCAGCAGCGAGAATCCGCCATCCAATTCGTTCCAGCCCAGCGTCAGCCGCAACTGGCCATCCGATGGCGTGAGGCCGGGCAGCGCCACGGCGATGCCGAGCGCACCGGCCAATAGTCCCTTCACCAGCGAGCCCTGGCTGATCGCCGCGATCAGCACCAGGGCCATCAGCACCATGGCGAAGTATTCCCAAGGGCCGAAGGTGGTGGCCCAGCGCGACAGCGGCTGTGACAGCAGCACCAGGAAGACGCCGGCAACCAGCCCGCCAGCCAACGATGCGCCGATGGACAGCGCCAGCGCCTTTTCGGCCTCGCCTCGCCGCGCCATTGGATGCCCGTCGAAGGTCGTCATCACCGAAGACGGCGTGCCAGGCATGCGCAGCAGCGTGGCGCTGATCAACCCACCGGAGACGGAGCCGACATACATCGCCACCATCAGGACCAGCGCGTGGGTGCTGTCCATGAAGAACGTCAGTGGAATGGACAGCGCGATCAGCATGCCACCCGTCAGGCCTGGAATCGCGCCGACGAAGATGCCAAGCGCGGTGCCAAGCAGCACCCAGAAGAACGGCATCGGCGTGAAGATGTACCCGAGGGCGCCGAGCAGGTCTCCGATCATGGCTTCAGGGCTTTCACCGCGGCAGGTCGATGTAGAAGAAACCCGTGAAAAGCCAGGTCCCGCCAAATCCGAGCACCAACGCGATCAGCAAACCTATCAGCATGATGCGCCGCTCGAACAGGCCTAGCAGCGCACTGGCCAGCGCCACGAAGGCAACACTCGCCAGCTCGAAACCAACCAGCCTGGCCTGCATCACGCCGACATAGCCAATGGTCAGCAGCACAATGCCGACGGCGACGTCTGGTCGCGCCCGGTATTCCGCCGGTACACGCGGCTTGCGCTGCGCCAGGCCGATACCGGCGCGCAGCGCGACCAGGGCCGCCAGTACCAGCAGGATCACGGCGATGCCCTGCGGGACGGCGGCCGAGCCCAGCGGATCAAAGAATGGCGGTGGCAGCTTCTCCGCCTCGAACCACAGCAGCGCCGCCAACCCGGTCACGAAAACCGCCAGCCAGCAATCCGCCACCGGCGCGCGACTGCCGCCGATGGCGCCCGTCAGCCCGCCCGACATCAGCGTCGGATCTGCCGTGCGCGTTCCACAAGCGGTAGCGTTTCGGCCAAGGTGCGGTCCAGGTCGGCCCGTACACGATCCGGCTCGACGAAGATCGGCTCCAATCCGAAATCGCTGATCTGTTTCGCCACACGCTCATCCCGCATCGCATCGCGGAAGGCATCGCGCAGTCGCGCGATCCGATCCGCCGGCGTGCCCTTCGGCGCCAGCCAGATGCGGGCCGATTCCGACGTGACATCGATACCCAGTTCCTTCGCCGTCGGCACGTCGGGCAATTTGGCACTGCGCTGTTCGGACAGCATCAGGATGGAGGCGAGGCCACTCTGGCCGAACTGGATCAGCTCCGAGGCGGAGAACATGGCAATGTCGGTGTGCTTGCCGACCAGTGACTGGTAACGCCGGGCACCACCGCCGGCCTGCACGTACCGGAACTCCACTCCGGCCTCGCGCGCCAGTCGCATCGGCACGAAATGCACCGGTAGCCCGATATTGGCGGCGACCGTCACCTCACCGGGGTGGGCTTTGGCGTAGGTCAGCAGCTCATGGAATGATTTGAAACGGCCATCGGCGGCGGTTGCGATGCCCAGTTCGGCGACGCCGGTCGCGCCGATTACCTCGAAGGCGCTGTGGTCGTAATCGACCACGCGCATGGCACGAGACGTCACAAGACCATCGTGCCACAGACCTATGGTATGCCCATCCGCGGCGGCGTCGCGGATCGCCCTCGTTCCGATGGTACCGCCGGCACCGGACATGTTCACCACGACGAGAGGCTGTGACAGCGCGTTGGTCTGTTCAAAGGCGCGTTGGAAAACTCGGGCCAGGCCGTCGATTGCGCCGCCCGGATCAGTAGGCACGATCACGCGGATCGGTTGGCTTGGAAAGCTTGCCTGTGCATTGACCGCGCCAGCCCCGAAACCAAGCAGCGCCGAACCGGCGACAAGCCCCCGGCGCGATACCCCCCCCAGCTTATGCATCGTGGTTGCTCCACTTTTGCTAGCGTGAGTTGATAGTGACATCGGCTGCAACGAACTCGCAAGGGCTTTGCGTTGGGGAAGCCATATCCAGGCGTAGCGGTTTGGCCGCTTCGTGTGCGTAATGCCGCACCCTTGAAGATTTGCCGGCAATTTCCGACCTGGGCATCCGGGACTGAACAAGGCCATCACGCGGCACAAGGATGAGCACGGCTAACCCGTCCTATTCATCGGACGGCAGCAGCAGCGGGCTCGGCGGTCTGATTTGAGCGTTGGGAGAGGTCGCTCGGGAAATTCTGACATCCCGATGAGTGGATTTCCTGCCTGACAGCGGCGAAGGTGCCGCGGATCAGGAGCGACCATGACGAAGCGAACCCGCCGGACGCACAGCCCCGGCTTCAAGGCGAAGGCGGCCTTGGCGGCCATCAAGGGTGAGAAGACGCTGGCTGAATTGGCCAAGCTGTTCGACGTGCACCCGCATCAGATCACGGCCTGGAAGGCGCAGCTTCAGGAGGGGGCGGCCGGTGTCTTCGGCCCTGGTCCTTCTGCCACGGAACCCGCGCCCGCGGTCGATCTGAAGCTGCTGCATGCGAAGATCGGGGAGCTGACGCTGGAGAAGGATTTTTTATCCGGCGCGCTCAGCAAGGCGGGCCTGCTGAGCGCAAAGCGATGATCGACCGTGGCAATGTGCTGCCCTTGACGCGGCAGGCCGCGCTGCTGCGGCTGAGCCGGAGCAGCGTCTACTATCTGCCTCGGCCGGTGCCGCCTGCGCGGCTGGCGATCATGCATCGGATTGACGCGCTGCACCTCGATCACCCCTTCGCGGGCAGCCGGATGCTGCGCGCGGAGGGCATCACGATCGGACGACTGGCGGTGGGGACGCTGATGCGTCGGATGGGCGTCGAGGCGCTGTATCGCCGGCCGAGCACGTCCAAGCCGGCACCTGGGCACAAGATCTACCCCTATCTGCTGCGCAATCTGGTCGTGGACCGTCCGAAGCAAGTCTGGGCGATGGACATCACATATATCCCTATGGCACGGGGCTTCGTCTATCTGGCGGTCCTGCCTGCACAGGCCAATGCCTGCGTCACGGTGCCTGGTGCACGGCGCGGCAACTTCGCCGACGCATCACTCAATACCAGCAGCATCGATCTTGATCCGCCATGCTCAAAGCAGCAGCCGTCCGCCGTGGACCGCGGCCACTCCGTCCAGCTCCAAGGTCACGTCGTCCGCCACCAGATCAATGTGCCGGCCGCTGATCAGCGTCCCGCCCAGAACCGACGCCGCCCGCCAACCGATCAGGTGATTATCGCCGAGCGCGATATGGGCCGTGCCGAGGCGGAACTTGTTCTCCACGTGCCCAATGCGCCGCGCCATTGGGTTGGTGCCGATACCGAGTTCCGCAAGGCAGCGCGCGGTGTCGTCGGCCGCCGCCAAGATCGCCCGCAACCGCGCCGCTGCCGAACCACCCTGCAGATCGACGAGTCGCCCGGCGCGGAACTCCAGCGTGATCGGATCCTCCAGCAGACCCAGCTGCGGGCCGCGTCCCTCCATATAGACGACCTGCCCAAAGGCATCCGCGACAAAGCGCCCTTCGGCCGTGTGTTCGGCGACCGACAGCATCGCCTCGCCGGACGGGAAGGAACCGAAGCCGGTGTGGTCATCGGCATGGCCGGTCAGTACCATGCAGGGCCGGCAGACCCCGACCGTAAGGTCTGTTCCGGCGGCCGTGCGAACGCGCACCTGGCGACTACGGCCGACGGCTTCGGCAAGCCGACGCGTCGTGGTGTTGAGCTCCACCGGATCGGCCAGCGCCGCGCCACGAGCAAAATCTTCTGGCGGGGCGTTGTTGATCAGCACCAGCCGCTTTCCCGCCGCGAGCACCGCCTCCGTCAGGTCATCATAGGCCCGCGGGAAGGCGAGGCTGGTCGCCACGATCGTCAGGTCGGCGGTGCAGGCCGCCGCAAGAGCAAGTGCCGGATGGCGATAGCCGGCGCGCATGGGCTCGGGCACCAGCAGCAGCGAGGCGACGCGCCCGGCCCCTGCTTCCTCGCAAGCGGCCAGCAGCGCGTCGTGGATGCTGCGGTGCTGGTCGGTGCTGGACAGCACCAGCACCTCCTCGCCTGGACGGATGTTGTCACGCGCGAGATTGCGGGCGGCACGCAGCACCTCGACGATCTCGGCCATACCCATCGCCCGTCCCTCCCTCAGTGCCGCACCCGGCGCGGATCCAGCCAATCGCGCAGCGCATCACCCAGCACGTTCAATGCGACCACCAACGCCACCAGCAGGCAGCCTGGCATCACCATCACCCACCAGGCATTGCCGAGCACCTGCCGGCCATCATTCATAATGCTCCCGAGCGAAGGCGCAGGCGGACGCACGCCAAGGCCGACGAACCCGAGCGCGCCTTCCACCACCACTGCCTGCGCCACTGCGAAAGTCCACAGGACGATAGCGGAGGAGGCGACATTCGGCAGGATGTGCCGCCACATCACCCTCAGCGGCGTGGCGCCGGCGACGGTCGCGGCCTGCACGTAGTCCAGTTCCCGCTGCACCATCACCTCCGCGCGCATCACGCGGGCGAAGCCCGCCCAGCCCCACAGGCCCAGCACCAGGATGATGGCAGGCAACGAGGCACCGACGATCCCGATCACTGCGATCGCAAGCACCAGCAGCGGGAAGGCGAGCTGGACATCGGCGACCCGCATTGCGACCACATCGACGCCACGGCCGAGATAACCCGCGAGCAGCCCCAGCGCCCCGCCCAGCACGGCCGAGAGCGTCGCCGCCGCGACTCCGAC
Organism: Falsiroseomonas sp. E2-1-a4; assembly: GCF_051433165.1. NCBI lineage: Bacteria > Pseudomonadati > Pseudomonadota > Alphaproteobacteria > Acetobacterales > Roseomonadaceae > Falsiroseomonas > Falsiroseomonas sp. E2-1-a4. Next base: position 59,725 of record NZ_JBHMFS010000024.1, read on the forward strand.
CAAAAGGGAAACCCGCAGCCCGTAAAGCATGCGGGACAGCAGGTCGCGGCCAAGATGATCCGTGCCCAGCAGGAAGCGCGGATCGCCTCCCTCCATCCAGAACGGCGGGTGCAAGCGGGTGCGCAGGCCGATGGCCAGCGGATTCGCCGGCGCGATCCAGTCGGCGCCGAGCGCGGCAGTGGCAAGCACCACCACCACAAGCAGGGCCAGCAACACGGCTGGATCGCGCCGCATCAACGGCGCGCCTCGGCGCCGCGGATGCGCGGGTCAAGCGCGGCGCAGATCAGGTCGGCCGCGAGGTTGAGCGCGACGACGAAGACCGCCGTCAGGAAGATGCCAGCCTGCAACAGCGGGTAGTCGCGCGCCAGCGCCGCGGTTAGCAGCATGAAGCCGAGACCGGGCACGGCGAAGATCGTCTCCGTCAGCACGGCACTGCCGATCAGCTGCCCAAGGTCGGCGCCGATCACGGTGACGGTGGGCACCATGGAATTGCGCAGGGCGTGCACCAGAACGATCTGCGTTAGCGAAAGCCCCTTGCTGCGCGCGGTGCGGACGTAGTCCTGCGCCAGTACCTCGAGCATCTGCGCCCGCACCACCCGCGCCACCTTCGCCATCAGCCCGAGCCCAAGCGCAACCACTGGCATCACGGCATGCGCCGGGCTCTCCCACCCCGAGGTCGGCAGCAGTTGCCACGACACACCGAGCAGCAGGATCAGCAGTGGCGCGCTGAAGAAAATCGGCACGGCCTGGCCGAGGAAGGCCACGGCCATGAGCAGTCGGGAGACCAGCGAGCGAGGCCACACCGCCGCAGCCACGCCGATCGGGACGGCCATCACCACGGCGAAGACCAGCGCACCGGCGACGAGCTGCAGGCTGACGGCGAGGTGGGTGAACGCCAGCGGCAGTGCCGCCTGCCCGCCCCGAAGGGACTGGCCGAAATCCAGCTGCAGCGCGCCCTGCAATTCACCTAGGAACTGCTGCCACAGCGGACGGTCGAACCCCATCGCGCCACGCAGCAATGCGATCTGTTCGGTCGTGGCGCTTGGGCCGAGCAACAGCGCGACAGGATCACCGGACAGCCGCGTGATGGCGAACAGCACGGCGAAGACGCCGAGCAGGGTGAAGCAGAGCTGCACAAGGCGGGCGAGAATGATTCTGCTCATCCCGGCCCGCCTGCCCCTGCCGGCGGCGCCTGATCAGCCACGCACGGCGATGGGGTCGAAGTTGATCACCCGGTCCGGCCGCGGCTCGAAGCCGGAGACCTCGGCTCGCACGCCATAGGTCTGGCGCGGGTGATAGAGGAAGATCCCTGCCGCCTCGTCATGCAGCAGCCGGCCCATCTGCTGCAGCAGGGCCTTGCGCTTCTCCGGGTCCATCTCCGCCGTCGAGGCGGCGTAGAGCCGGTCGAACTCGGCATTGTGGATCCGCGATTGCGGTCGCGTGGACTGGTTCCAGACGAAGACGAAGTCGCCGTCCATCGCCGGGAAATACCACCAGCCGATGAAGAAGGCCGGATCCATCCGGCCGCCGTGATAGGCGTCGACATAGGCGGCGGTCTCCAGCACCTCGATGCTGGAATCCACGCCGACGGCCGAGAGATAGCCGGCCACGGCCTCGCTGACCTCGCGATCCATCAGCTGGAGCCCCTGCGTGGTATGGATCTTCACGCTCAGGTTCCGCACCCCGGCTTCCCGCAGCAGTTGGCGGGCGCGATCGGGATCGTAGGGATAGGGTTGGATGCTCGGATCATGACCGACGCCGTTCGGCGCAACGAGCTGCCCCGTCACCTCGCCGTAGCCCGATAGCAGCTGCTCGACGATGGCCTGCTTGTCCACCGCGAGGTTCAGCGCCTGGCGCACGCGGCGATCCGCAAGCGCAGGGTTGCGCGTGTTGAGAATGATCAGATTTACCTGCCCGATGGTATTGGCCACCACACGGGTGCCGCCCTGGCCGAGCTGACGGGCTAGGTCCGGCGGGATGTTCTCGGCGAGATGCACCTCACCAGCACGCAATGCGGCGACGCGGGTGGAGGCATCGGGGATCGAGCGCAGAACAATCTCGCGCACCTTCGGCTGGCCGCGCCAGGATCCCTCGCGGGCACGCAGCGTGACCGAGGCGGAGGGCTGGAAGGCCGCCAGTTCGAAGGGGCCCGTGCCGACAGGACGGTTGGCAAATTCCTGTTCGCCGACGCGCTGAAAATAGGCGGGCGGCAGCATGAAGGGGCTGGCTAGGCGGCGCGGCAGGATCGGATCGGGCTGTTCGGTGACGATCCGCAAGCTGTGCGGCCCTGGCGCTTCGACGGACTTGATGGTGGCGATACGGGCGCGGACGACTTGGCGGTTCTCCGGCTTCAGCACACGCTCCAACGTCCACTTCGCCGCCGCCGCATCGAAGGCTTCGCCATTCGAGAAACGCACCCCCTGGCGGATGTCGAACTCCCAGGTGTCGGGCGCGGTGTTGCGCCAGGCGGTGGCCAGCGCCGGCACGGGATTGCCCTGCGCGTCGGTCGTCACCAGCGTGTCGAAGATCGGGTAGAACACGACGGTCGAAGGCGGGCCGCTGGTGCGCGCATTCGGTTCCATGGCGGCCACCATGCTGCCGAGCGCAACGCGCAGTGTTCCCTGGCCCTGGGCGCGCGATGCGCCCCAGGGCGCCGTCGCCAATGGAAGCGCGGCCGCGGCCGCAGCAAGGTCTCGACGTCGCAGCATAATGTTTACCTCCCATCTACGGCGAGGCGGATCACGCCCGCCGTTGCCAGTTTCTCGATCCGGTCGTCGTTCCAGCCGGGCAGCGCGGCCAGCACCGCATGCGTGTGCTCGCCAAGGCGCGGCGCAGGCTGCAGTGGCGCTGGCGCCCCATCGCCCAGGCCGCGCACGGGGCTGCGCATGATCTGTGCCGAGTCGCCGTCCCAGGTGGCCACCTCTGTCGTCATCTGCCGCGCCACGGCCTGCGGGCTTGCGATCGCCTCGGCCACGCTGAGGACCGGGGCAGCCGGCACGTCGGCACGGCCGAGGATCTCCAGCCACTCCGCCTGGCCGCGGCTGCGGAAGACCTCGTCGAGGATTGCTTCCAGCACGGCACGGTTTTTAACGCGCGCGGCATTGCCGGCGAAGCGCGGATCCTCCGCTAGCTCCGGCCGGCCGATCGCCGCGGCGAGGTTGCGCCAGAACTTCTCCACGCCGACCGCAGCGACCACGATCGGGCGGTCCGCGGTGTCGAAGGCACGATAGGGTGCCAGCGCCGGGTGGCCAGCGCCGTGCTGAGCCGGCGTCCAGCGCCCGGTGCCGAGATTGGTCGCTTCGTCACCCAGCAGCGCCAGCTGCGCGTCGAGCATGGAGATGTCGAGCGCCCGCCCCTGCCCGGTGCGATCGCGCTCGCGCATTGCGGCGAGCAGGGCGAAGGCGGCGAAGAGCCCGCCCGCGGTATCGCCGAGGTGGAAGGGCATGTGCGCCGGCCCCGTCGCGGGGTGGCCCGTCAGGCTCATCCCACCACCGAGCGCCTGTACGATCAGGTCGTAGCCGGGCCGCTCGCGCCACGGGCCGGTATGGCCGAAGGCGCTGATCGAGCAGGTGACGATGCGTGGGTTCACCGCCGCGAGTGCGGCATGGTCGATGCCGAGCTTGGTGGCGACGCCTGGCCGGAAGTTCTCCACCACCGCATCGGCGCCGCGCACGAGGTCCAGAAAGGCCTCGCGTCCTGCCGGTGCCTTCAGGTTGATGGCGACGCTCCGCTTGCCACGATTGTAGCTGTGGAACTGGGCGCTGACGCCGCCGATCGTCGGGCCGATCGCGCTGGAGCGCACGGGGTCGCCGTCCAGCGGCTCCACCTTCACGACGTCGGCGCCGAGATCGGCCAGAAGCATCGTGCAGAACGGGCCGGCGACGAACATGGTGAGGTCCACCACCCGCACACCCGCCAGCATGGCGGAGCAGTCCAAGCCCTTCATGCCGGCCAGCCCCAGACGCCGGCCGCGGCGCCCCAGAGGAAGGCATGCAAGCTCTCGGGCTTCAGGCCCAGTGCGCGTGCTTCGGCCACGGGCCGCGCATAGGCCATCAAGGGATGGCCCGTGCCGAACATCACCTTGCCGCGGCCATGCCGGTCCATGAAGTGCACCAGTGCAGGCGGGAAGTGCTTCGGCATGTGGCCTGACGTGTCGATGAACAGGTTCTCGTGCTTCCAGGCGAGCGAGAGCAGCTCCTCGGTCCAGGGATAACCGGCATGGCCGGCAACGAGGCGCAGCTCGGGGAAGTGCAGCGCTACCACGTCAAGATGCAGCGGCCGGCCAAGCTCGCTGCGCTCGCGCACGGCGGTGTGGCCGGTCAGCACCAGGGCAGGAATGCCGAGGTCGACGCAGGCGGCGTAGAGCGGGAAGTAGATCGCATCGTCGGGCGCGCGGCCGTAGAGGAAGGGCAGCAGCTTGAGGCCGCGAAAGCCGTCCTGGAGCACCGCGCGGCGCAGCTCACGCACCGCAGTCATCCCTTCGCGCGGATCAACGCTGGCGCAGCCGACGAAGAGGTCGGGCGCCGTTGCTACCGCTTCGGCCACGGCTAGGTTGGTCGCGGGGCTGCCCGGGAAGGCGGTGGCCGACAGCATAACGCGTGCGAGGCCGGCACCACGCGCCTCGGCTGCAATGTCCTCTACGGTCAGCCCCATGCGCGCCTCCATCCGAAGCCGGCGGTAGAGCGCTGCCATCGGCGGATAGGCCTCGAACAGCGCGGCAGGCCACAGATTGGCCCAGCAATCGGCGATCGGAGGCGTGCCTTCGGCGGTCATGCGGTCAGCCTCGGCGCTGTGGCGGTGGCTTCACCGCGCAGAACAATAGTCTCCAGATCCACCTCAACGCCGCCGGCTGCGCCAAGGCGCCTGGAGAGCCGGGTCGCGGCTTCGACAAGCAGCGCGCAGTACCGCCGGAAAACGGGCGGGTCGTATCGCGGCGTCGGCACGGACACGCTGAGCGCGCCGGCGGCATCGCCTGAGGCATCGAGGACCGCCACCGCGGCCGTGTTGATCCCGACGATCAGTTCCGCCCAGCTGAACGCGATCCCATTTGCAGCAGCCGCCTCGACCGCGCTGGCCTGGGCGACGGGCAGTCGAGGCCGGTCTCCGGGCGGCAGCCGGCCAAGCAAGGCTCGCCCACTTGCCGATGTGCCGAGCGGCGCCCGATCGCCGATCTGCAGCACATACGTCAGCTGGTTCGGCCAGGTGCAGCGGCTGACCACGAGCATCTCGGCACGGACCCGGACGGCGAAGCCGACGGTTTCGCGAAGATGCGACGCCAGCGCGGTGACCTCGGGCTCTACTGCACGCGGCAGGTCGAGCTCCGCCATGAAGGCGCTGGCCAGGCGCATGACCGCCGGCCCCATCCGATAGCGCCGCTGGTCGTCCACAAGCAGGTAGCCGCGCCGAAGCATGTCGGCCAGCAGCGCAGAGGTGCTGCTACCAGGAATGCGGAGATGTGCGGCGATCTCAGCATGGGTGGCGGGCTCGCGCACCTCAGCGAGCCATTCCAGCACCTCCATCACCCGGTCGGCAGACTTCACCATGAGTTCACGCTCCTGTACGACGTTCGCATCTGAGAAGGCTGAGTGCAAGTGTCTCGCCCGCTTGATCAGGAGAGGCTTTGCGCGCCGTTGTCCGGCTCCCATCGCCGCTGCCGTGGCGCAAGCTGGACTTGCTTCGGGAAAGTGGAGAGGTCCCGATGATGCGAGAGGACCCCCATGAAGCAGCAGCGACGGTTTACGAAGGAATTTGAGGACGAAGCGGTGCGCGTGGTCCGGACTGTCCGGCGTCAGCACCCTTGGGACAGATGAGCTGTGCCGTTCGCAGACATCATTTCAACTGTCGTAACGCCATCTCAA
>NZ_JBHMFS010000025.1:0-64124 GCF_051433165.1 Falsiroseomonas sp. E2-1-a4
AGGTGAACCGCCGTGTAGGTCCAGGTCGGCATCTCGTTAGGCACGTCGCAAAGGTCGGGCGAGAGGTTAGGTGTCGGGCCCCTCCACAGCGAGCAGCGCCGGCCGCCCCACACATGCGTTGCGCGTTTGCAGGCAGCCTTGCATTTGCGCAGTGGCAATCCGGCCCAATCCCGCTGAAAAGACCGCTTGACCCTCCCAACATGGGAGCTTTGACAAGGTGATCTCCCGCGACATTGCGACAGGAGACGACGATGCAGGACTTCGACATTCCCGACATGAGCTGCGGCCATTGCGTGCGCACCATCACGCAGGCGGTGCAGGCGCTCGATCCCACCGCTGAGGTCAAGGCCGACCTCGCAACGCGCCGCCTGCGCGTCGCGAGCACGACCGACGCGACGAGCCTCTCCGCGGCGATCACCGCGGCCGGCTACGCCAACACTACCCGCGGCTGAGGAGATCGCGCGATGCCTCCCGATAACAACGTCGCCGCCTGGATCCCAGCGGTGCCCACATCTTCTCATGCCGCGCCGGGCGGCACGGTGTCGCTGCCCATCGCGGGCATGACCTGCGCGTCCTGTGTGGGCCGCGTGGAGCGCGCGATCGCGGCCGTGCCCGGCGTCGCCTCGGCCTCGGTGAACCTGGCGACGGAGCGGGCCGAGATCCGCTTCGTGGGGACACCTGAACTCGCCAAAGTGCTCGGCGCGGTGGAGAGCGCCGGCTACGGCGTCGGCCGCGAGGTCACCGAATTCGCCATCACGGGCATGACCTGTGCCTCCTGCGTCGGCCGTGTGGAGCGTGCCCTGAAGGCGGTGCCCGGCGTGACCCAGGCTGCGGTGAACCTCGCCACGCACCGCGCGAACGTCACGCATCTGGCGACCGTCGGCGCCGACGACCTGGTCGAGGCCGTGCGGCTTGCCGGCTACGGCGCCGAGCGCCTGGGCGCGGAGCTGCCCGCGGCGCGTGACGACCGGGAGCGCGCGGCGCGTACGGCCGAGTTGCGGGGCCTGGCGCGTCGGCTCGGCCTGGCCGCCTTGCTGACGCTGCCGCTGGTCGTGCTGGAGATGGGTGCGCACCTCTCCGAGACGCTGCACCACGCCATCCGCGACAGTATCGGCTTCACGCTGAGCTGGCAGATCCAGTTTCTGCTCGCCGCGCTGGTGATGTTCGGTCCCGGCCTCGGCTTCCAGACCAAGGGCTGGCGCGCGCTTCTGCGCGGCGCGCCGGAGATGAACTCCCTCGTCGCGCTCGGCACCGGCGCGGCCTTCGCGTATTCCACCGTTGCGACCTTCGCGCCGACGCTGCTGCCGGCCGATGCACGGCATGTGTTCTTCGAGGCGGCGGCGGTGATCGTCACGCTGATCTTGCTTGGCCGCTGGCTTGAGGCGCGGAGCAGGGGCCGCACGTCGGAGGCGATCCGACGCCTGATGGGCCTGCAGCCACCCACTGCGCGCGTGCTGCGCGACGGAGAGGAGCAGGAGATCCCAGCCGCGCAACTGATCCCAGGGGACACCGTGCTGGTACGGCCGGGTGACCGCATCCCTGCCGATGGCGAAGTCACCCAGGGCGCTTCCTTCGTGGACGAGGCCATGATCACTGGCGAGCCCGTGCCGGTGGAAAAGGCGCCCGGCGCGCGGGTCACCGGTGGTACGGTGAACGGCACCGGCGCCTTTCGCTTCCGCGCCACTGCGGTGGGTGGTGAGACCGTGCTCTCGCAGATCGTACGCATGGTGGAGCAGGCGCAAGGATCGAAGCTGCCGATCCAGGCGTTGGTGGACCAAGTGACGATGTGGTTCGTCCCCGCTGTACTCGCCATCGCCGCGCTGACCTTCGGCGTGTGGCTCTTCTTCGGGCCGGAGCCGGCTCTCGCCTTTGCGCTGGTGAATGCCGTCGCCGTGCTGATCATTGCTTGCCCCTGCGCCATGGGCCTGGCGACGCCGACGTCGATCATGGTCGGCACCGGCCGGGCGGCTGAGCTCGGTGTGCTCTTCCGCAAGGGCGAGGCGCTGCAGGCACTGCGAGATGTCGAGGTTGTCGCCCTCGACAAGACCGGCACGCTGACGGAAGGCCGCCCGGTGCTGACCGACCTGGTCGTCGCGCCCGGCGAGGATGAGGCCACGATCCTAGCGCTGATCGCTGCGGTCGAGGCCCAATCGGAGCACCCGGTTGCACAGGCCATCGTCGCAGCGGCAAGGACGCGCGGCCTTGCTCTGGCCGAGGCGACGGCGTTCGAGGCCGTGCCCGGCTTCGGCGCCACGGCGCTGGTGGATGGGCGGCACGTCGCAGTCGGCGCCGATCGCTATATGGCGCGGCTCGGCCTCGACGTCGGGCGCTTCGCCACGGTGGTGGCGGCGCTCGGCGACCAGGGCCGCACGCCCCTCTATGCCGCGGTGGCCGGGCAGCTCGTGGCGGCGCTCGCGGTGGCCGACCCGGTCAAGCCGGGAACGCCCGCAGCCCTCGCCGCGCTGCGGGCGCAGGGGCTGCGCATCGCAATGGTGACCGGCGACAATAGGCGCACTGCGGAGGCGATCGCCCGCGGCCTCGGCATCAAGGAGGTGGTCGCCGAGGTCCTGCCGGACGGCAAGGTCGCGGCCGTAGAGCGCCTGCGCGAGGGCGGGCGGAAGGTCGCCTTCGTGGGCGACGGCATCAACGACGCGCCGGCGCTCGCCGCTGCCGACGTCGGCCTTGCGGTAGGCACCGGCACTGATGTCGCGATCGAGAGCGCCGATGTCGTGCTGATGTCAGGTGACCTCGGGGCGGTGGCGACCGCCTTCGCGATCAGCCGCGCGACGATGACAAATATCCGGCAGAACCTGTTCTGGGCCTTCGCCTACAACGTCGCGCTGATCCCGGTCGCGGCGGGTGTATTGTGGCCCTTCGGCGGCACCCTGCTGTCGCCTATGCTGGCGGCGGCGGCAATGGGGCTCAGTAGCGTCTTCGTGCTGGCGAATGCGCTCCGGCTGCGGCGGTTCAGACCCGCCGCGGTCGCTATCGGGGAGTGATGGCGATGAACATCGGTGAAGCCTCGAAGGCCTCCGGCGTCTCAGTGAAGATGATCCGCCACTACGAGGCGATCGGCCTTTTGCCGGCGCCACTGCGGACTGAGAGCGGATATCGCGTCTACCGGGCGGAGGATGTGCATGCGCTCCGCTTCATCGGCAATGCCCGCGACCTCGGCTTTCCGCTCACCGAGATCGCCGATCTGCTCAGCCTCTGGCGCGACCGCGGCCGCGCCAGCGCCGAGGTCAAGCGGCTCGCGCAGGCGCATGTGACGGCGATCGACGAGAAAGTGAAGGCGCTTCAGGCGATGGGGGACACGCTGCGTCACTTGGCCGCGGCGTGCCACGGCGACCATCGGCCCGAATGCCCGATCTTGGAGGGCATTTCCGGACAGGCAGTCTCGCCCGGAGCGAAGGAAAGACGGCGCAGACGTGCTGTGGAGGACCTTCGCTATGCCGGAATTCCTGCGCCTCCGCAGGGGTAGCTGCGCAGCGCCTCCTCACTGACCCAGCCCACCCACCTGGGGCACCAGAAGGTGATGCAAATAGTGAGACGCGTCTCACAGACGCCAGAGCAGGTTGGAATCCGGTTCCCACCGCTGCTCCAGTCGGTTTTCCAACCTCATATTTTCCATGCGTCGACGGCGCCGTGAACCGTGGGTTTCCTGGGGTTTTGCCGCGACGGCTTGAGGGTTGGAGAACGCAACGACCGGCGTTTGCGTCGCTCCGGAGGCCATTCTCTCTCCGAAGCTCGGGACTTGGGCGATTTAGTCTACAAGCTTCAAGTCACTGAAATCGGGGCAAATATTCGCCGAGACAGACCGGCCGGTTGCGCATCGCGACCGGCTACCGGTCGAATCTGGGACCGCAAAACAGCGCTCTCCACCCACGGTATTGCGACGAGACGCGGGCCGGGGAAGCATAGCGGTGATCCCAAGCAAAAGGCCGCACCCTGCCCCCGCCGCATGACATCTCTGGACTGATCGCCTGGGCGCGGCGCGAGGAATGGCGCGGTGCACTGGCGACGCTGATCGAGCGCCATAGCGCCAAGGCCTGCGCTGGCGCCGGCATTGCGTCGGAGGACATTGGCGACACGCTCGGCGAGTATGCCGCCTCCAACCTCTTCGGCGCGGCCTTCGAGGATCTGCTCGCGACCGACCTGCCCGATGGCCGGAACATCGCCGATGACTACCTCCGCCGCCGTGGGTGGAAGGAAAGCGTCTCAACCCGCGAGTACATCGCTGGGCTGCGCCGTTCGGTCATCAGCCTTTACGAGGTGAGCGGGCTCGTGCCCGGCGAATCCATGCTGCTGCGCGACCTAGTCCGCGGCGGCGAGCCGGTCCGCGTCTGGGAGAAGAGCGGCTCTCAGGGACTGCGGCCCTGGGACCGCATCGCCACACGCATCATCCCCCTACGCGACCGCGCCGTGATCAGCGGCACGCTCCTGGCCCTCAACCGCGACACCAGTGAGGCGCTGCTGGCCTCGCTGGGCCGCGTCCGCAACCAGGCGCCCCGTGACGTGGCCGTGGTCGCGCGCGATCTCGGCATTGAGGCGGATGCGGAGCGGCTGGCCGGCATTCTCACGCCTGACATGCTGTTGGGCCTGGGCGCCTTTCTGGTGACCAACCTCTGGCTGGACGCAGCGCTGAAGGCGGCCCAGGGCACGGACCGGCCGGAATTGCTGAACACCGACGGCGACCCGCTGGAATTCACGACGCTGCACTTCCCCCTCCTTCCCGGCATCGCCGCGCAGAAGCTGCGCGCGGCGCTGGCCACCATCCCCGCGCTGCGTCAGGAAAACGCCGGCTTCTGGAACTGGCTGGCCGAGCCGGGGGCGAAGACGCAGACCGTGCCGCGCCGGGCGACAGGGCAGACATTCATCACGACCATGGAGGATGGGTCGCTCGTGCTTGGCACCGTGGAGCTCAAGGGGCGTCGCCTGTCACTTGCCGCCAATTCGCCGGCACGCGCCGAGCGCGGCGAGCCTTACTGGAGCCGTTGCTGACGGGCCTGGTGCGGGCGCCGCTCACAGAGCGCACCGATCTGGACCAGATGCTGGCGACCGAGCGCCCGCCGCCTGCGCCCACGGGGCTGTCACCGGAACAGGAGCGCACCCTGGTTCAGCAGATGCTGGACGACCACTATCGCCGCGTGCTGGATGAACCGATCCCAGCACTCGGCGGCAAGACTCCGCGGGCTGCGACCAAGACCGCGAAGGGACGCGCGGCGGTGGTGGCCTGGCTCAAGACGCTGGAGAACCATTCGGGGCGGCAGAAGCCTGGGGACCCGATGGCCAGCTATGATTTCGGCTGTCTGTGGCGGGAGCTTGGGGTTGAGGGGCTGCGGCGTTGAATCTCGCCTTCACGCCCAGTGCGCCTGCCCCCAAAACACGCGCCCGCTGGAGCGCCGTTCAGGGCCTGATGCAAAGGGACGGCGCTTTACTTGAATGCTGGCGCGCCGATCGCTGACCGTGCAATCTCTGAACCTTCACGAAATGATGCCGAGAGTGCGCTCTTGCAATCGCGGCCATAGCAGAGAGATTTGGGTCAGAACTCGACATGCGCGACGATAGCCTTGCCGGCGATGACCAACAGGTTCGGGAAGATCTCCAAAATCTTCTCCGGTTCACCGAGCAAATGCTGGCGACGAGAGAGAAGACCGTCTTCGACATCGCCGAGTATCCGATTCGTCTGACCGAGCGCGATCTCATGGATGTCGCGGGAGACCCTTTACCAGGAGTCGGTTTTGGCCCGTCCGAGGATGTGTGGCTGTCCTTTGCCCGAATGCGGGAGCGGCCGCCGCCGAAGCCGCCAGCGGATCTCGAGCCCTGGCTTCGCTCGGAAGCGCGCCCAACGCCCGCCAAGCCGCCCGGGCTGCTGTCCGAACGGGTCCTTTTCGTCACGGCGGACGAGGCGACGGACCTGATCGAGGCGTCCTTCATCCACGAGGACGCAGTTGGGCAAATAGCGACGAACCCTGGTGAGCCGGAGCGCTGGTCGGTACCGCTGCGACCCGCGGAGCTTCCGTCGGTACTAGAGGCCCTGGAGCGCCATATTGCGGGGCCATGGCGCGCCTGGGCGGAAGAAGAGGCGCCGCGGCGCAAGGCGATCGAACTCTACAGCGCGCTCTACAAGACACATGCCCAGATCGCTGCCGCTGGTGGCGAAGGCGGTTTGGAGTTGGTGGTCGGCATCGGCCTGGCGCGCTGGCAGCATGGCGGGCGACGCATCAATCTGCCGCTGATCGAACAGCGGGCCGAGTTCGAGCTGGACGAGACCAGCGGCAACCTCTCGATCCTTGCCCGTGGCGTGCCCCCTACGCCCGCGCTTCGCGCATTTCTGGACCTCAGCATTCCAGGCGCAGCAGATTTGCAGCGCGAAATGACGGCGCGGCTGGATCGCATTTCCAAGGATCCAGACCTCGCGTTCGGCCCATTTCAGCCAGCCAGCTTCCTCGGTGTCCTCGAAACCTGCGCAGCGCGCCTCGATGCCAGCGGAACCGTTTTGCCGACCAATGAAGAACTCGGTCCGGCCGGGGAGGCTCTTCGGATCGGGCAGGGGTTTTGTATCATTGTACGGACACGCCGCGAGGACATCCTGCGCGACGACATCCGGCGGCAGATCGACGCCCTCTCGACGGAAGGCAAGGAGCTGCCGGAGACGGCTCGCCGCTTCGTTCTGCCGCCACCTGACGTGGCGCCTGAAGATGTCGGGCCGATCGATCTGAGCGGACTGGATGGGCTCGCGGGAGGTTCCGGCACCGGGACCTGGTCAGGCGGTGGCGGCGGCGACGGTGCAGCCCCGAAAGCGAAGGACTGGCTGTTCTTCCCTCTGCCCGCCAATGAGGAGCAGGAGGAGATCGCGCGGCGACTACAGGACAAGGATGTTTTCGGCGTCGTCGTGCAGGGTCCACCGGGCACCGGCAAGACCCATACCATCGCGAACATTATCGGCCACGCCATGGCGACCGGGCAGCGCGTGCTCGTGTCAGCCCATACGGCGGAGGCATTGAGCGCCATCCGGGATAAGCTACCGCCAGCCTTGCGTGACCTCACCATCGCCGTGACGCACAGCGACCGGGAGGGTGCTCGTCAACTGGAAGAAGCCGTGTCGGCCTTGGCCGAGCGGGCGCAGTCGATCAATCCTCGCGAGGCCAGGCAGCGTGCTGAGGATTTGCTGCGGGTGATCCGCCGCGAGGACGGCCGCGTCGCCGAAATTGACATGGAGCTCGAGCAGATTGCACGGGCGAACCTTGACCGAGTGCCGTGGCGTGGCACGGAGGCGCTGCCTCAGGACATCGCGGCCTGGGTGGCCCAACAGGGGGATAAGCACGCCTGGTTCCCCGATGGCCTCGATCTCGCGGCCAATCATGCGTCGAAGTTCGGCGAAGCGGAGATTTCCGAAGCCCGATCGCTACGTCGGCGTCTCGGAGCTGATATTGCCTATGGGGCCGCCCAGCTTCCATCGGGATCAGATGCCCTTCCGCCACTCGGCGCTTTGGTCGCGGCCCACCGGACGCTCCGAGAAGCGGGAGAACGCCGGCAGCGCGAACGCGACGGAAGTCTTCCGCGGCCTGATCTAACTGCCGCCCACGCGGGTGAGCCAGCGGAGTTGCTCGCATGGCTGGAACGCCTTGCCGCTTGGCACGAATCCACGGGCGGCTACGAATGGATGCGCGAGGCATGGGGCGCCCTCGCCGGCGGTCGGCATCAGCACCGATTCTCGGCAGACGCTCTCCGGCCAATGCTCGACGAGGCGGCACGCCTTGCGCAGCGGGGAGAGGCGCTGGCGCTGCATGCCCTGGAACTGCCGGAAATCCTCGAAGCGGACCGGTTGGGCGAGGCCTTGGCGAATCTGGCGGCAGGCAGGCCGCCCTTTGGCTTCTTCAAGGGATTTGGCCGCAATCCGATCAAGGACGCAGTTCAGGCCTCGCGGATTGCCGCTGAGCCGCCTCGGGATGCAGCGGCATGGGCGAAGCTTGCTGATCTGCACGGTTGGCGCCGCGAGGTCCGCGGTTTCGTCGCGCGCTGGAATGCGCTTGCAGCCCAACACAGCCTTACTCGGCTGCCTGAAGAGCACACGACATCGCGGGATGCTCTGGGACAACTTGGCAAGCGCCTGACGGAAATGCTCGCGTTGGCCGCCGATGCGCATGCGCGATCCGCGCGGCTCCAGGCGCTTTTTCCCTACGGACTCGACATTGATGCGGTCATCATTCGCATCGACATATCAGTTGCCATTCCCGCGCTGCGGGCGAATCTCGGTGACGCCGATCTTTTGGCAGCCGAGCGGCTGCGCGATCGCCTTCGTGAGGATGGGGTTCGCATCGGGGGCCAGATCGGTGAGGCGCTCCAGCAAGTCGCTGACGGGCTGGGCGCGGTTGGCTTGGCTGACGCCGAGGCTGCTGACATTTGGCGAGATGTCCAGCGCGAAGCGGACCGGCTGGGCAAGCTGCGCGATGACCTCCAGCGGCTTGCCGCCCTGGCAGGCCCCGTCCGCGCCAGCGGCGCGGCCCTTTGGGCAGACCAAATCCAGCGACAAGTTCCCGGCGACCTAGACGAGGTGTTGCCGTTTGATTGGCAGGATGCATGGGATCATGCGCGTGCAAAGGGCTTCCTCGCCCGGGTTGCCAACCGGGAGAAAGTGCAAGCACTGACGGCTGCACGCGCTGAGCTGGTAGCAAGCCGGGAGCGGCGCTTCCTGGATGCCATCGAACTGATGACCTATCTTGGGCTGCGCAACCGATTGACTGAAAATGTCCAGGCTGCGCTTCGGAATTTCTTGTCTGCATTGACCAGACTGCCGAAGACAGCAGGCGCGAAAACGGCCGGGCGCCAGCGGCGCATTCTACGCGACAGCCTTCAGCAGGCCGTCAAGGCGATCCCCTGCTGGATCATGCCGGAGTGGCGGGTCGCGGAGCAACTGCCGCCTGACCTCGGCAGCTTCGACCTTGTCATCATCGACGAGGCAAGCCAGTCGAACATCTCGGCCCTTCCTGTGGTGCTTCGCGGCAAGAAGCTGCTCATCGTCGGCGATGATCGCCAGGTGAGCCCCGTCTCGGTTGGGGTCGAAGAAGCTGTCGTGAACCGGCTGCGCACAACCTACCTCACCGGACAACCACTCGCTGAGCAGATCGATCCAGCAACTTCGCTCTACGAGCTTGGGGGGATGATGTACCCGGGGAAGGTGATCGTCCTTCGGGAGCATTTCCGGTGTGTCGAGCCGATCATCCGCTTCTCGTCCCGCTTCTATGGTGGTCATCTCGTCCCGCTCCGACTGCCAAAGCCGAGCGAGCGTCTGGATCCGCCACTCATCGATGTTCTTGTCGAGGATGGGAAGCGACGCGGCGATGTGAACGATGCTGAGGCCACATACATCGTCGAAGAGATCAAGCGCGCCATTGCCGATCCCCTCCTGAACGCCGCGGGGAAGCGGAGCATTGGCGTGATTTCGCTACACGCCGATAAGCAGGCCAAGCTCATCTACGACCGGCTCATTCATGCGGTCGGGCCGGAAACCATGAGCGACCATCACATCATGTGCGGTGATGCTGCTACTTTTCAGGGGCAGGAACGCGACATCATCTTCCTCTCGATGGTGCATGATGGCGACACGGCCTCCAAGCAATCCAGCCGTCTCTACGAGCAGCGTTACAATGTTGCACTCTCCCGCGCCCGTGACCGGATGGTGCTCGTTCGCTCGGTGACACCGTCGATGCTCAAGGAAGGCGACATTAAGCTGGAAGTTCTACGCCACTTCCAGGATCCGATGGCCGGCGGGCGGATTGGCCAGTCTGACGATGTCCTCGCAGCCTGTGAATCGAAGTTCGAGAGAGACGTTGGACAACGCCTATTGCAGGCCGATATCGCGTTCGCGCCCAGGTGCCCGCCGGTGGCTATCGCATCGACTTCGTTGTGGAAGGTGAGAATGATCGTCGCCTTGCGATCGAGCTCGACGGTGATTCGTTTCATGGGCCGGAGCGCTGGGCACAGGACGTGAAGCGGCAAAAGGCACTGGAGCGAGTCGGTTGGACATTCTGGCGCTGTTGGGCTTCGGAGTGGGAAAGCGCCAAGGACGCGGTTTTCAGCGACTTGGTCACGGCACTCCAGGAGAGGAGTATCTCGCCCATCGGAGCGGCAACCGCGGGTGACGCGCTGCCTGTCGAATTCCGGACGGTCAGGCATCGCCCGAAGCTGGACGAGCCAATCGAGCCAGCGAGCAACAACATCGCACCAGAGACGCCTGTCGAAACCGCGGACGAAGTTGTTCCCGAGGTTGCAGAAGCCGATGGTGATATTCGGGTCAGCACAGGCGATTCCGTTTCTGTGCGCTATGTCGACGGGAAAGCTCGGGCGCTCAGGGTCCACATTGTGGCGGATGGAACGGCCAATGGGCGTGATCGCATCTCACCGACTTCGCCTCTTGGTGCGGCTATCATGGGCCTACGAGCTGAAGATGAAACCGAGGTGGTCATTGAGGGGCGCACGAGGATGGTCATCGTGGAGAGCATCGACGGCGCGGCGTGATGATGAAGGTTCCTCCTCAACGGACCAATGCCAACCGATCCCGGCGCCGTGCATCGACGAACGTAGCTACCCTATTGAGAAATTCAGTTTCCGCCACAATGCAAAGTCGTTGATGCAGGGCACGCCGAAGGTCTGGCACACGTCCGGAATCTTGCGGTTCGCTCTCTGCTTGCTTGGCTTCGAAACCTCTCGAGTCACCACGATCCGATCCGGTGCGCGAAGAGCTGCGGCGATGAGGAAGGGATCGCGCCCGATTTTCTCCAGATCAACATCCGTCAGGTCAGGCGCATAGCCATGCGTCAGAACGCGTTGCACCACGGCTACGTCAGTCTGCTCATCAAGCACAATCGTTCCCTTGACGTCCGCTCGGTTGAGCCACTCCGCCAAAAGTCCTCGGGAGTCAGCGATCTCGCTGTAGTTCTGCCGGGCCATCTTGACCGAGCCAGCCACAGCTTGCTGCAGCAGCCACGCCCAGAACGGGGCCACGCGGTCGACGGGGTAGTAGTCTTCATGCGCCCGGATCAGCACATCGGCGTCCAGCAGGTGAAGCGTCATTCCACCATCGCCTGGCCGCGGAGCAGCGGTTCAACGGAGGCCGGCTTCACGCCCAGGATCTTCGCGGCGCGGGTGTGTGTCAGCACGTCGCCTTGCAGACCGCGCCGGACGACATGCATGAGCGCCTCGCCCAGCCGGCTGCGCTTCACCACATAGTAGCTGGGTCCTCCGGCATCAGATTGCGCATCCCGGCTCCGCTCACGCTCATTCCGCCAACGTTCGGCGAGCAGCCTGAATATCTCACCGGCAACAGCCGCGCTGATCCACTGCTCGCGGGTCAGGCGATAGGTCACGAGGGCCTGACTTACGTTCCAGGCCTGCGAGACGCGCTCGGTTGCGCGAAGCACGACCGGCACAGTCATGCTTCGAAGCTGTGAAAGGTCATTCAATGGAAAAAATGACGGCAGCAGGAATTCGCCGGCTACATCATTGCAAAAGCGCTCGATGGCATTTGCAGGCGTATCGCGGACCGGACCGCTCACCCCGGTTTGTCCGAGCCAGATATGCGTGAGCTCATGGACAAGGGTGAAGGAGCGCGCCGTCCGCGCATCGCGATCATTGATGACAATGAAGGGCGCGACCTCATCGGCAATCGCGAATCCGCGAAACACCTCTTCACTGATCGCCGAGTGATGGGACCCGGTATCGCTCAGCAGCAGAACGAAAACGCCGATTTTCTCCGCGGCCGATCGCAGGAGCGAGAACAGCCCATCCGGGCCCTTCGCGGCCTTCTGCTGCTCCGTGGCGATGCCCAGGGCAGTCCGGATAGAACCGGCCACCGTCGCAGGCCCCTGTTCCATGCTTGCCGACCCGACATATGCGAGCCGGGGGGCCTCATCCTCATCTTCGAGGAGGTTCCGCACCATCTGCTGACGCGCTTTCACGTCGCGAAGCAGAGCGTCGAGCAGGCCGTTCGCGCGCTTTGACACCTCGCCAGGGGCAGTCCTGAAATCTTCGCCCCGATCGCCGCGCTGCGGCGGCTCCGGCATGTAGAAGGTGATGAGGGGGCGCTTGTAGAGGGCGGCTGCCTTCTGCAGCTGAGCAGACGTCGGGGAGCGATCCCCGGACTCAAGGGCAGAGAGCTTAGACGCGGCAGTTGCGCGCTCGGAACTGCCGAGGGCGAGCTTATCCGCCGCCTCTTCGACGGTCAGCCCCGCGGTTTCCCGGGCCCACGCCAGGATGCGCGGGTTGATGTCCTCAGTCTGGCGCATGTCTCATACGGCGATACAAGTTGTCCGGCAGCGATTCTAGGGCCTAACGGCCGCCGCCGCGAGCATGTCGTGCCTCTGGACGGGCGCGAGGGCACTGGGGGGCGATATCGACGCGGGCCGTCAGGTGTCTTCTGCCTTTGGCCCCGCCTTGGGGTGTCGACGGCGCGAGTGCGCCTGACATTCCCATATCGGGTCAAACCCTACCATCAGCGATGGTAGCGTCAGGTCACCGTCCTGGGTCCCATCGAGGATCGCCGCGATGGTGTCGGGCGCCAGCAGAGTGAGTTGCAGCAGACGCCCGAGGTAGCCGCGGTCGATCTTCTCCGCAGCCGCCATTTCGGTCATCGATCCGTAGCGCCCCTGATCGAGCATGCGCTGATATCTGAACGCCCGCGCAAGAGCCTTCACCAGCGCGGGGTCGGCCCGCGTTGTGATTGGCGCCACCCCATCGGCCATCGGCGTCACAACAGTCTTCCTGCCCGGCCGATGGCGGATTGCCAGCGGCACCCGGACCGTGATGCTGGTCGCCGTGGTCATGCTGCCGCCATCAGGGCGCTGGGCGAGATGGCGGTGAGGTCGCGGACCAGGCCATTGAGCCCCTCGACCCGCAGCCGAATATCCGCGCCGGCCGGGCCGACCACCACCCGCTCCACCAGCGACCGCACAATCCGCGCCTGCTCCGCCGGAAACAGGTGCTCCCAGAGCGGGTCGAGCCGATGGAGCGCGTCCTGGACCTCGCCCTCAGTCAGGTCCGGTGCCTCCCTGCGCGCCGCCCGCCAGGTCCCAACCACGATCTCCGGCTGCCGCAACAGCGCCCGCACCTGGTCCACCACGGCCGCCTCGACCTCTGCCGCCGACACCCGGCGCAGGATCGTGTCGTCGCCGGCGGCGTCGCCCTTCAGCACCCGCTGCGCGACATAGTAGCGGTAGAGCCGACCGTTCTTCCTGGCGTGGGTCGGCGACAGCGCCCGGCCATCCACCCCAAAGATCAGCCCCTTCAGCAGCGCCGGCGTCTGCGCCCGGTTCTGGTTGGCCCGCACCCGCGGGCTGATCTGCAGCACGGCGTGCGCCTGGTCCCAAAGCTCCCGCGGCACGATCCCCTGGTGCTCGCCGGGATAGATGTTTCCCTTGTGCGCGGCCTCGCCGACATAGGTCCGGTTGTTAAGCAGCTTGTAGACATCCCCCTTGTCCAGCGGCCGGCCCGCCTTGCTGGTGGCGCCCTCCGCCCGGAGGCGAGCCACCGTCTCGATGCCCGACCCAGTCTCGGCGAAGATTTCGAACACGCGGCGCACTCGCGGCGCCTCCTCCTCGTTCACCACCAGCTTCCTGGCGACGACGTCGTAGCCGAGCGGAACCTTGCCCCCCATCCACATGCCGCGGGCGCGGGAGGCGGCGAACTTGTCGCGGATGCGCTCGCCGATGACCTCACGTTCGAACTGGGCAAAGCTGAGCAGGATGTTCAGCGTGAGGCGGCCCATGCTCGTGGTCGTGTTGAAGGACTGCGTGACGGAGACGAAGGTCACGCCATGCGCGTCCATCACCTCCACCAGCTTGGCGAAGTCCATCAGCGAGCGGGACAGGCGGTCGATCTTGTAGACGACGATCACGTCCACCAGGTCGGCCTGGATATCGCGCAGCAGGCGTTGCAGCGCCGGCCGCTCCAGTGTGCCGCCGGAGAAGCCACCATCGTCGTAGCGGTCGCGGACCAGCACCCATCCCTCGGCCCGCTGGCTGGTGATGTACGCCTCGCAGGCGTCGCGCTGCGCGTCGAGGGTGTTGAATTCCTTCTCCAGGCCCTCGTCCGTGGACTTCCGCGTGTAGACCGCGCAGCGGAGCTTCTTCGTGGTGGCCGGCATGGCCGGCTCGATGCGGACGCGGCGGGTCATGCGTCACCTCGGGTGCGCAGCCCGAAGAACGTCCAGCCGTTCCAGCGCGTGCCGGTGATGTGTCGGGCTATGGCGGACAGGGACTGGTAGGGCCTCCCCTCGAATTCGAAGTCGTCGACGCGCACGGTGACCACGTGCTGCACGCCCTGCCATTCCCGGATGAGACGCGTGCCGGCCAGCGGGCGGCTGTCGGCGCGGATTCGGCGCAGAACGACGTTGCCGCCATCCAGTTGCTCACCCAGCGCCACGAGCCGGTCGACGGTCTCGGGCTTCAGCCCGCCATACGCGAGCTCCTGGATCCGATATGCCAGCCGGCTCTGGATATAGGCGCGGTTCCAGGGCGGCGGCTCCTTGCCGAACAATTCCCGCCATTGGTCCTTCAGCATGGCCGTGGGCGCCGCCTGCAGCGCGGCGAGGCGGCTCAGCACCTGCGTCGGCGGGATCTTCGGGATGGTGGGCGCCGGCGCGGGCGCGGTGGTGGATCGTCTGGTCATGCGAGTCCCTTCCTGTTGGGGTTCGCATGCAGGCGCTGCTTGCCGGTGGAGTGTAGGCGAACGTCTCCGGCCCCCCGAGCCTTCAGGCGGGCGTGGCTGCTGAGCCGCCACAGCAGTCGCGACATGCCCAGCGCTGGGAACGTCGCATGGGCGCTTCTCGCGGGGATGGAGCTTCGCAGGGTTCGACCGGGCATCGAGATCCAGCACACATGGTTGTGCCTCTCATATACGGATCGGCCCTCCTGAATTTCCCACGCTCTGCCGATGGACATGGCGGCTCTCATGTTCGGTGCTGCGCTCATTGCCGCCGTCAAGCACATCGCGATGGGCCTTCGGGAGCGCGTTTTTGTAGCGCGCGTAGCGCTGCGCAAACAAAGGAAGCGCTGCGCAGACGCCGTGGCGCGCGGGGGCGAAAAGACGGCTGACTGCGGAAATGTCGGCGACGCATCTGCCGCGAATCCGTCCTGCGCGCATCGTCGCCGCTGTGCCGGCATTGGTCTCGAGGCGATGGTGGTGATTGGCATGCGAAGCCCTCCACCCATCCAGTACCCAGCAAGGCGGGAATCCGTCTCAGCCGCTTTGTGGCAAGCGCGCAGCTCCACCGCTGGATGGCTGCCGCCTTCCAGGGTGTGCCTGCTTCCCGCCCGCAGGAACCAAGCCACCCTTGGGACCAGATCCAAGCTTGGGGGTTTCAATGCGCGGTTTGCAGTATCAACCGCCTACCAAACGCAATTACAACTGCTCTCCACCAGTCATGAGGTCCGCTTGAAGGCGTAGTGATTTACGGAACGTGCTCCTGCGTAGCAGAGCGCATTCATTTGTAGCCGTCCTATGCTTAGAACGACTGGACCGGAAATCAATCTCGTGGTTCTATGGGCATGGGTAAAACTGCGGACGCCAACCACCGCGGCACCTTCCCGCACCACGACCTGCCGACCCGCTGAGACGTTTTCGCGGGTCCCTCGGTAATCAATAAGTAGGGGGCCTCGCGCTCCCCACCGACAGCAACCCGCCAAGCCGGCGCGCCTCGACTTCCCATCGCTGGGACGTCGAACCGCCGCCTGTGGCCAGCACGAGGAAACCCCATGGGCCGCGAGCTCGAGGAACTGCGCCACGCGCTGATCGCCAGCTGGCCCTCGCTCGTGGAGGAACTTCTCGGCAAGCCATCCCGCCGCACAGCGCGCCAGTGGCGCTGGAACCGCCGTGGCAGCCTCTCCGCGGTGATGAGCGGTGCCAAGGTCGGCACCTGGTTCGATCATGCCGCAGGCAGCGGTGGCGGTCCCTTCGAGCTCATCGCGCGCGAACGCGGCGGCGATTGGCGCGACGCGGCCGATTGGGCACGGGCTTGGCTGGGTCTGCCGGCCTGGGCACCTGCGGAGCGCACTCCCACACCTGTCCCGGAGATCGTGCTGGCGCCGCCTGCAAACGACGTGGATCCCGATGAGCAGCACCGCATCGCGCGCCGGGCCGCGCAGGCACAATGGGAGCATGCAGGCCCCGCCGATCCAGACCAGGCCTATCTCCGCCGCAAAGGCGTGCAGCCCTTCGGCATCCGCATGGACATGGGCGCCACGCTGATCATCCCGCTGATCGATCTGGACGGCACCATCCACAGCATCCAGCGCATCTACGAGGACGGTACCAAGCGCTACCTGTCCGGCGGCGCCAAGGCGGACCACTTCGCGCTGATCGGCGAGCCGCTGGAGAGTGCACCCGCCATCCTGCTCTGCGAGGGCTGGGCCACCGGCGCCACCGCCCATGCCGCCACCGATCTGCCGGTGGTCGCCGCGATGGACGCGGGCAACCTGGTGCGCGTCGCGCCACTGGTCCAGGCGCGCTGCCCGGAAGCCACCCTGGTGATCCTGGCCGACAACGACCTCAAGCCGGGGCGCGACAGCAATCCGGGCGTGGCGGCCGCCACCGCCGCGGCCCGTGCCACCCAGTCCCTGATCGCCATTCCTCCCATCCCCGGCGACTTCAACGACCTCGCCGCGGCCTGCGGGATCGACGCGGTGCGCGACGCGATCTGGGCCGCTGCACCGCTCGCCCCTTTGAGGCCGACCTATCCGCTGGCCATCCTCGATCTCACCAGCATCCGCGCCACGCTGGATGACCAGGTCGCCGAGTTCATGGCGGATGTCGCGGCGCACTGGATGGCCGACCCGCTCGATGCCGATTGGGAGCCAGTCGCACCGCCCTGGGCCAGCGCAACGCCCGAAGGCGGGGCCGAGCAGCGGGAGGCGGCATGCTCCTAGACTTCAACGCCGAGCCCCGCCCGCCGCGTCTCGCCCTGCCGGTCGGCGTGGGCATCGGCAAGACCAGGGCGATGCAGCGCAGCGTCGCCGGGCTGCTGCGCAGCGAGGCACTACGCGGCCGCAAGGTCGTCATCGGCGTGCCGCGCCACGATCTGGCCGAGGAGCAGCGAGAGGCCTTCCAGGCCCTGGGCGTGGACGCGATGGTCTGGAAGGGCCGAACCGCGCCGGACCCGTCGCCCGAAAACCCCGAGCGCCTGATGTGCCTCGATCCCTCCGCGCCCTTTGACGCGATGGAGGTCGAGCGCATCGTCGAGACCACCAGCTGCAAGGTCACGCGGCGTGGGACCACGCATATCTGCCCGCTCTACAATTCTTGCGGCTACCAGGCGCAAAAGCCACGGCTGGAGGCGGCGCAGGTCGTGCTGACGGCGCATGACACGCTGTTCCACCAGGCGCCCAATGAACTCGGTGCTGTTGGCCTGCTGGTGCTGGATGAGGGGTTTTGGGCCGCCGGGCTGCGCGGCACCGATGGCAAGGCGCTGCTCACGCTGGATGGGCTGCGGCCGCATCTCGGCACGGTGCAGTGCTACACCTCACAACCAGGAGGATTGGGAGGCCACGGCCGATCTCGCAGCCCAGCGCGAGCGGCTGTGGAAGGTCCTGGCCACCGCCACCAAGGGCCCGCTCTCTGTCAGCGCCCTGCGGGCTGCAGGGCTGACGCCGGAGCGCTGCCGCCAGGCCGCAGGCCTCGAGCACCGCCGCATGCGCAACCCGGGCCTCACCCCTGGCATGGATCCGGGCGAGCGGCGGCGCCGCATCGCTGCCGTGCTGCCGAAGGAGGGCGAGCCCTGGGCGCCGCCCAACCGCGCGGCGGCCATGTGGCTGCTCAACGCCGAGGCGCTGGAGAATGACCACGATGTCGCCGGCGCGGTGCTGATCGATACCATGTCGGAGAATGGCACGGTCCGCTGCCTGCGGCTCACCTGGCGGGCCAATCTGCGCAACGGCTGGGGCGCCCAGGGGCCGATCCTGCATCTCGACGCCACGCTGCGGCCCGAGCTCGTCACCCCGTTCATTCCCGAAGTCACCATCGCCGAGCCGCTGATGGCCACGGAGCCGCATGTGCGCGTCCGCCAGATCCTCCGTGCGCCGGTGAGCGCCAAGGCCCTGACACCGGGCGAGTTGCCAAGCCCCGCGATCGCGGGGCGGCGGAAAACCATCGGCGCCAGGTCTCGGCGCTGATTGCCCTGCGCGCGGCCAGCCTGCGGGGTCGCAGCGCGTCACCGCCCGACCTGCTGATCATTGCCCAGAAGGCCGCGGTGGATGCGCTGCGGGCGGCGGGACTGCCGCGCAACGTCCAGGCGGTGCATTTCAGCGCCCTCAGCGGCATCGACCGCTGGCGCGGCGTCGTCGGGTTGATGGTGCTGGGCCGGACCCTGCCGGCGCCACTGACGGTGGAGGCTTTGGCCGCCGCGGTGACCAACCGCCCCCCGCTCGCCAGCCGCGGCGACGTGACCTGGTGGTACGAGCAGGAGGACCGGCGCATCGCGCTGGCCGATGGCGGTGTGCACGCGCTGCCGGGCGCGACCCATGCCGATCCGACGGTCGAGGCGATCCGCTGGACGATCTGCGAGGGCGAGCTGATCCAGGCCATTGGGCGCGGCCGCGGGGTGAACCGCACGGCGTCAACGCCGCTGGAGGTGGATCTGTTCACCGACGTCGTGCTGCCGATCGCGGTGCACGAAGTGCTGGACTGGGACGATGTGTGCCCCACCCGCCAGGACATGATGGCGGCATCTGGCGTGGTGTTGGAGAACGCCGCGGACATGGCGCGGACGTTTCCCGACCTGTGGCAAAGCCACGACGCCGCCCGCCAGCAGAAGGCGAGGAGTGTGACATCCTGCTATTATAGGGATCTCTCTAATAGCAGAACGTCACACTCCTCCTCGGTTGTCGCCTACCGCCCTGCCGGGCCGGGGCAGAAGGATCGGACGGCGCGGTTCGACCTGGTCCTGATCGCTGATCCCCGTGCCTGGCTGGAAGCGAAGCTCGGGCCGCTCGCCCATTTCGAGATCATCGGCGGCGCGGCCCCGCAGCCCGCGACACCCCCCATTGCCGACGCCCGTGCGCGCCTCGCGGCGCTCAGCGCCCGGCTCGACGCTGCCTTGGCGCAGCCCATCACTCATGACCGCGCCCGCCTCACGGCGCTGTCCCACCGCATGGAAGCCGCTCAGCCCAACACGGCCGCGGCATGACCGGCACCGCATCCGCGGAGCCGCAACTCGAGCTCGGAGAGCTTCATGGATCAGGACAATAGCATCACCGTCTATCGTGCCGGTGCATTCACCGAGGAACCCGAACCGTCGTGGCATGTCATGGCGCGGGAGTACGCGCGGCCATTCGACCGCGACTGGGCTGAGGCAGTCTCCGCAGAACTCGACTGCGAGGCCAACCGGGTCTCTCTCCACGGCGGGACCATACCCGAAGCGTCGGTCGCTTGGTGGGCGCTGCCCAAGGGCGGGCACTACGTCGAGTTCGAGTGTCGTTACCAGCATGTCGCCGCCGTCCTGGTCCCGGACCAGCGCGACTGGCTGGTCTTTTACGTCACGATCGTGCTGCCCTTTTTGCACGGCCACGCAGCCATCACGCTTGCTCACAGCCAGCACCGCGTCGGCGACGTGCTCATCGCGAGGGCGCGCTACGGCGAGGGCGAGCACGTCGACCCCATCACGGGCACATCGGAGTTCGACACGCACCCGCGTTGGAAGCCCGCCCTGCGAAATCAGCACCAGACCATTGGACGAGGGAGGCCGGCATGACCGCGGAGCGCATCACGGTGTTCCGCGCCGGCACCTTCACCGCCGAGCCGGAGCCCCCCTGGATGAAGTCCGTCCGCGCTGCGGCGAACAAGATGGAGGATTGGGACAAGGCCCTTGAGCGCGTCCTGGGCGAACGTGTCGCGCGCACCGCCGTCGAGAGTCCCACCTGGGCGGAGGCCGAGGTCGCCGTGCGGCGCACGCCAGGCGGTGGCTACTTCGTCGACATGATGGCGGTGGAGTTCACGCACGCCGAAATCTGGATCCCCGATCCGGCTGACTGGCTGCCGTTCAATGCGAGCTACGTCGATCCGTTCCTGCTAACGCGGGCGACCATTCGGCAGAATGAATGTCTCGATCGCCTCACCAATGCGCTCATCGCTTTCGCACGGCACGGCGAGGGCATGCACATCAATCGCATGACCGGCGAATCCCGTATCGACGAGCGCGAGGATCTGGAACGCCGGAAGCGCCACGAGGCACGCATGCGCGCCACCACTGCCCAGAACGCCTGAAGGGAAACACACATCATGGCCAAACGCAGCAAGCGCCGCGTCCCGACCCTGGAAGAGCTGTCCACGCCCTCGCGCTGGCGTCTCCAGCATGGCGGGTTCAGCGAGCCCGTCCGTGACGCCGATCCCGAGACGGGGACACCCGTGCAGCATCGTCGCGCGGTGGACTCCATTGCCGCCATGCTCTGCCACGGCACCATCACCCCGGAGATGCACGAGGCTGGCGCTAGGTTCCGCACGCAATTTCGTGCCGCGGCGCTGGATGGCATGCGCACCACGCAGCTGCTCCGCATCCCTGGCGCCTCTGCCGACACCATGACCGAGCGCCAGGTCTCGGCACGGCAGCGGGTACTGTCCGCGATGGATGCTCTGGGCGGACTGCACAGCCCGGGTGGCTCTGCCGTCTGGCACGTGCTCGGGTTGGAATGCTCGATCCGCGAATGGGGATCGCAGCAGGGCTGGCAGGGACGCCCCATCGCGCCAGCTCAGGCGCAGGGCATGTTCACCGCCGCGCTGGCGGTGCTGGCCATGCACTACGGGCTGGTGCCGCGACCGCGCTTGGCGGCGTGATGGGAGGCGGCGCGATGCGCTCATGCGAAAGATCGGAAGGCTGCGCATGAGTGTATTGCGCCGTGGAATCCGCGGCGTGTAGACTCGCGGCACGTCGGAAGTCGCGCCCCTCCCGATGCCGAGGCCATGGTTCCTTCCGGGCGCTGTCGTATGCGGGGGGCCATCGCGCGCAAGGTCGCTAGCGGTAGGCTATAATCGAGGTTGCCAAGCCATGAGGAGCGTCGCGTAAGTGATTCATGCGACTCAATTTTGATCCGTTGCCAGGCACAAACCGATTGCCAGGCCGCGGCCGTGACAGGAGATGCACTTGCCAGAGCGCATCACCTCCGCCCGAGAGGTCGCCCGTCGCCTCGGACTCTCGCACACCGCTATCCAGAAGGCCGAACAGGTTGGGCGCATCCGTCGTGAGCCGGATGGGTCCTGGGACGTCGAGCGTGTTCGCCGCGATCTGACCGCATCGGCCGTGCCGGGGCGCTCGCCTCTTGCGCCGGCTGGTCAAGACACGCCGCTGGGGCGGCTGACGCTGGCGCGGCTGGCCCTCGGCGTCGAGGCGCAGCGCCTGGCCATGGATGAGAAGAAGGGCCGCCTCATGGACATCACCGCCGCCAACCACCGCGTCGATGAAGTCGCCGCCGGCATGCGCGATGCCGTGCTGAACTGGCCGGCGCGGGTGTCGGGTCAAATCGCCGCGGAGATCGGCCGCGATCCGCATCTCGTGCAGACAATCCTGCAGGAGCAGATGAACGCGCTGCTGCTGGAGGTCGCCCAGCGGCTGGATCCGCCTGCCCCATCGGAGCCCGAGCCGCACGCGTGACGCGCGGCCCGCATCGACTTCCCAGCGGCGGGAGGTGATCGGAGCAAAGACGCGCCCATATCGCCGCGGCGCGTGGCGTCGTCGATCATGATGTGATCCAGAGCGCCAGCTCATAGCAATTACAAAAAATCGCATCTTGCTTGGCTCGTGCGCGGCACAGCGCGAATGGTCCGTCACACGCAGAGCACCCCGCCCTGCACCACGAGGGAGACCAGCATGACCGACCGCGAAGCCCGCAACCAGGAACGCAGCCTGGCCGCCTTTCTCGTGAAGAAGGCCGAGTTTGATGCCCTCCTCGCCGAACTCACCCAGGCCAGCGAGGACCATTTCGGCGCGGATCCCAAGACGGTGCTCTGGGGCGAAGCTGCCTGGCTTTCGGATGCGACGGCGAAGCTGAAGGACATCGCGGACCAGCATTTCCGCCGCGGCGAATACGAAGCCTGACGCGGGCCGCTCCCGCACCGCCCCGACCGGCAGCGCCGGCGGGGCTCCCGGCAGTAGGGGCCGATGACCGGCACCCGGAACCGGAGACCACCACGATGACTAAGCTTTCCGACACCCAACGCGTGATCCTCGGCGCCGCCGCGCAGCACGAGATGGGCCTCGCCCGCGCCCCCAAGACCCTGCCTGCCGCGGCCCGCAACGCGGTCTTCCGCAGCCTGATCAAGAACAGCCTGCTCATCGAGATCAACGCCCCGCGGGAGCATGTCGGCTTGGGCTGGCGGCAGGACGAGGACGACACCTGGATCGTGGCGCGCATCACGGACGAAGGGCTGCGCGCCATCGGCATTGACCCGAACGAGGGCGACGGGCTGGCCGGCGAGCCCGACTGCTCGGGCATCGAGGGCAGCGTGCCCGACACGGCGCCCTCGGGCGCGGACGACGCCGCCGGGGGGGATGCCCCTGCGGAGGAAGCCGAACCCGCCCAGGGCGCGCCCACACAACCGCGCGCCAGTCTGCGCGACGCCGCCGCTGCGGTGCTGGCCGCCTGGGACGGCAGCCCTGCGCAGGACGCGACCGACAACCCGATCAGCCGCGCCATCGAGGCCCTCCGCGCCGCCCTCGCCGGCAAGTTCGCCCGCGTCGCGCGCGAGCCCGGCGCCCCGCGGAAGCCGCGCGAGGGCACGAAGCAGGAGCAGGTGCTGGCGCTGCTGCGCCGGCCTGAGGGGGCGACGGTGGCGCAGATCGCCGAGGCCACGGGCTGGGCACAGCACACGGTCCGCGGCTTCTTCGCGGGGCTGAAGAAGAAGAAGGGCCACACGGTCGAGGTGAAGTCGCGGGAGCGGATGGTCGGCCCGAACAAGACGGGTGCGAAGGGTTCCTTCACCATCTACGCACTCGCCGATTAACGCCGCGAGGGACGCGTCAGGGCTCGCTGCTGGAAGGCGGCGGGGCCTGACGCGGTTCCCCGGGCTTCAATTTCGGCTTCGGGGGATCAAGGGCAAGGACCATTTCCTCTGCTGGCCATCCTTGACGCTTCGCAGCGTTGGTCAAGGGCGGCGACACGAGTGCAGATGTCGAGAACGAATCCGTCGAGTAGCTGCAAGTGCTGCCGGATTGCGTGCGGCGCTGCCGAGTCGTTCCGTCAGCAACGGAAGGTCGAAAGGGCTATCGGTAAGGGAATTTCGGTGTGGACCTGTCGTAGCACTCATCGTTAAGCTTGAGGCTGAGAACCTTGGAATGAATGGGTTCGAGGTGGTTGTCATCCAGCGAGACGAGGTCGCTCACAATGAGCAGCGCCAGTTTGCCCGGCGGGCGAGAGCAGGAGCAGAAAGCCTCGGTTACATCGCCGGCAACGAAGGTCGCCAGCGCAACGCCGCCCGAGCGCATCGACCGAGTCATCGACGCCGCGCCGCAGATTGCTCTGCCCAAGGGCGGAGGCGCGATCCGACCCATTGGCGAAAAGATCCAGATAAACGCCGCGACCGGGACGGCCGGCTTCACGATCCCGCTGCCGCTGTCGCCGGGGCGTCCCGGCGAGACCCCGGCGTTGGCAGTCGCGTATGACAGCGGCGCCGGCCTCGGGCCGTTCGGGATCGGCTGGCGCCTCGATCTCCCGGCCATTGCGCGACGCACTGACCGCGGCCTGCCGCTTTATCGCGACCAGCAAGACAGCGACACCTTCATTCTGTCGGGGCACGAGGACCTCGTTGCGCTCGAGGGCGCCGACATGCCGCGCGATGGCTTCCAGGTTCGCCGCTACGCGCCGCGCATCGAGGGGGCCTTCGCGCGCATCGAGCGCTGGACGCCCGTCGGCGGCCCGGCGCACTGGCGTAGCATCAGCGCCGACAACGTCGTAACGCTCTATGGCGCGCGGCCGGAGAGCCGCATCACCGATCCGGCCGACGCCTCGAGGGTGTTCAGCTGGCTGGCGGACGAGATCCTGCTGCCGACCGGCGGGCGCACGCTGATCGACTACATGCGCGACGCCGGGGGCGACCGTCCGGGCTTCGTCAACCCGCAGCGCCTGCCCAAGCGCGTCCGCTATGGCGCAGCTGCCCCGAAAGGCCGCGACGGCGGCGACCGCTTCCTTTTCGAGCTCGCATTCGACTATGGCGACCATGCGGGCGGCCCCGCCGGGGCGCAGCCGGGCAGGGAGCCAACGGGTGCGCCGGCGCTGCGGCCCGACGCCTTCTCGGTCCGCCGCGCCGGCTTCGAGATTCGTACCACGGCGCTGTGCGAGCGGGCGCTGCTGTTCCACCGCCTTCCGGACGGACGCGACCAGCACGCAGTGCTCACCCGGTCGCTAGCTTTCGACTATGTACGCGATCCCGCGGCGTCGCGGCTCGTCGGCGCGGTGCTCACCGGCCACGCGGCCACGTCGGTGGGAGTCGCGGTGGCGCAGAGCGGGCCGCCGGCGAGCTTTGCCTATCAGGGCCTGCCGGACCGGCCCGAGCCGCAGATCTTCGCGCCCAGCGTGCTGACGCCGGACGAGGCCGGCTTCGCCGAGCTGCCGGCCGGCTTCGCGGCCGACGACGTCGCATGGGTCGACCTGGCGGGCGACGGCGCGGCCGGGGCGCTGATCGAGACCGGGACCGGCTGGCTGTTCAAGCCAAACCTGTCACCGCTCGCCGCCGCGGACGCGTCCGCAGCCCGACTGGGCGGGGCCGCGCCGGTAGCCGAGCACCCGGCCGGCTGGCGCCGCGACGGCCTGCGACTGGAGGACGTGGACGGCGACGGCCTGATCGAGGCGGTGCGGATGACGGGGCCGGACCCCGGCTGCTGGGGCCGGCGCGAGGACGGCGGCTGGGCGCCGTTCCGGCCCTTCGCGGCGCTGCCGCAGATCGACTGGGGGAGCCCGGACTTGCGCCTGCTCGACCTCACGGGCGACGGCCGGGCGGACCTCGCGACGGTCGAGGACGAGCGCCTTGCCTGGAGCGCCTCGCGCGGGCAGGACGGCTTCGGCGCGCTCGCCTGGGCGCGGCTGGCGGACGGCGACGCGGCGGGCCCGCGCGAGGCGCTGCGCGACGCGACCGGCTCGGTGTTCGTGGCCGACATGACGGGCGACGGCCTCGCCGACATCGTCCGCGTCGAGGCACGGGCGGTGTACTACTGGCCCAATCTCGGCTATGGCCGCTTCGGCGAGCGCATTGTCATGGCGGCGTCGCCGCGGCTGGACGAGGACGGCCCGTTCGACCCGGAGCGCGTGCGGCTGGCCGATACCGACGGCTCGGGCGTCGCCGACATCGTGTATCTGGGCGAGACCGCCTGGACGGCGCATCGCAACTGCGCCGGAAACGGCTTCGCGCCGCCCCAACGCTGGACCGCGCCGCCGCCGCTCGACGCCTTGTCGCGCGTCGAGGCCTTCGACCTGCTCGGCAGCGGCACGGCCTGCCTCGTCTGGTCGAGCCGGGATCCGGCCCGGGCGGGCGCGCAGCTGCGCTATCTGCCGCTCGCGGGCGGCCGCAAGCCGTATCTGCTGAGGCAGGTCGACAACGGCCTCGGCCTCGTCACCCGCCTCAGCTACGCGCCGTCCACCGCCTTCGCGATCCGCGACAGGCTGGCCGGGCGGCCTTGGGCCACGCGGCTGCCCTTCCCCGTGCAGGTGGTGGAGCGCATCGAGACGGAGGACCGCATCGCCGGCCGCGTCCTAGTGTCGCGCTACGCCTACCACCACGGCTCATACGACGGCCGCGAGCGCGAATATCGCGGCTTCGGCTTCGTGGAGCAGTTCGACTCCGAGAGCTTCGGCGCGCCGCTGGCGCCGGCCGCCAATGCGGACGAGGCCTATCGCCGGCCGCCCGTGCGCGTTCGGCGTTGGTTCCACACCGGCCGCTCATCGCCCGATGGAAGCCAATCGGGACTTTATGCAGCGGACTTCTTCGGCGCGGGCGCGGGACCGGGGCCGAGGCGCGACCTCGCGGCGCGCCTCTCCGTCGCGGACGCCGTGTTGCCGCCGGACCTGTCGGCCGCCGACTGCCGCGATGCCTGCCGAGCCCTAAAAGGCGTGCTGTTGCGCGAGGAGGTCGCCGACGATCCAGGTGACGCCGGCCTCGAGCCGATCCCCTATTCGATCACGGTGCATGGCCACGAGGTGGCGCTGCGCCAGCCCGGCCGCGGCGACCGGCCGGCCATCGCTCAATCGCTCCAGCGCGAGAGCCTCAGCATCGCGCTGGAGCGCAGCCTCGACGCGCCCCGCGTCAGCCAGAGCTTCGTGCTGCATCGCGGCCCGCAGGGCCAGCCGGTCGCAATGCTGGCGGTCGCGCATGGCGGCCCGGCGCCACCTTTCCCGGGCGAGGCCGCCCAGGCGGTGACGCGGACACACGCGGCGCTTGAGCGCGTCGACCTCACCAACGCGGTCGACCGGCCGGACGCCTGGCGCCTGCCGGTCACGGCCGAGACCCGTCGCTACGCGCTGGCGGGCGCTGCCCTGCAGGCGCCCTGGCCGTTGCGCCTCGCGGACGCCCGCATCATCGTCGCGCAGGCCCGCGACGCCGAGACGCTCGACCCGGCGGCGGAGCCCTGCGGGCGGGTGCTAACCGCCCGCTCGCGCAACCTCTATCGCCGCGACGACCTTGCGGGGCCCCTGCCTTTCGCGGTGCAGGAGCCGCTCGGGCTGCCCTTCGAGAGTTTGCAGCTGGCCTTCACGCCGGCGTTGCGCGCCGCCTGTCTGGGCGCGGACGGTCCAGACGCCGCCGTGATCGCGCAGGCCGGGTATCGCGACCTCGATGGCGATGGCGGGCTCTGGGTCCCAGGGGGCCGCAGCTTCTTTCTGCGCGGCGGGCTCGATCCAGACCAGGCCGCGGACGGCGCTGAGCGCGCTGCCCGCGCTCAGGCGGAACGGGACGAAGCCCAGGCGCATTTCTATCTGCCCCGCACGCTGCGCGATCCCTTCGGGGGCGCGGCGCATATCGACTATCGCTTCGATCTGCTGCCCGCGGCCAGCGAGGATCGGGTCGCCAACGTCTCAACCGCTGAGCATGACGGGCGGACGCTGCAGCCCGTTGTGATCATCGATCCCAATCTCAACCGCAGCTTTGCAGCCTATGACGCGATGGGCGGGCTCGCGGCCATGTCGCTGGCGGGCAAGGCAGATGCCGGCGCGCCGGAGGGCGACCTGCCGCCGGACGCCGACGCTGCGCTTATCCCGACCGACATCGACGCGCTGCTGGATGCCCTGGCGGACCCCGCGCTAGGTCCGCAGGCCGCCGCCGCCGCGCTGGGGAGCGCTACTACCCGGACGCTGGGCGACCAGTCTCGTTTTCACCGCACGGGACGGCCCTGCGCGGCCGTCATATTGGCGCGCGAAACGCATGCGGCCGATCTTGCCCCCGGCGCCAGTTCGCGCATCGGAGTGTCTGTCGCTTATCTGGACGGCGCCGGACAGCCGCTGCAGACCAAGACGCTGGTCGACCCCGGCCCGCTGCAGCAGGGAGGGCCCGACCATCCGGCGCGCTGGATCACGAGCGGCTGGACCATCCATGACCACAAAGGCAACCCGGTCCGGGTCTTCGAGCCGTTCTTCTCGGCCTCACCGGCTTTCGAGCCTGACGTGCGGGCGGGCGTCAGCACGATCACGTTCTACGACCCCGTGTCGCGGCCGGTCGGCGCGCTGCACCCGGACGGCGCAATCGAGAAGACCCGTTTCACGCCTTGGATGAGCACGGTCTGGGACGCCAACGATACGTCCCTCATCACCGATCATGCGGCCGATTTCGATCTCGGGCCGTTCATCAGACGCCTGCCGGCCGCCGACCGCCCGCTCGCATGGTCGACGCAGCGCGCCGCCGGCTTCAAGGGCGAGGCGGGTCGACGCGCCGCCGCGGCGTCCGCCATTCACGCCGAGACGCCGGGCCGCACCTACACAGACTCACTCGGACGGCCCGCCCTGGCGGTTGCGGATGGCGGCGGCGAACTCGCCATCACGGCGACGCTCTATGACGATCGCGGCCACGCCGCAGTCGTGATCGATGCGCTGGGTCGCGCCTGCGCGCGCAACCACCACGACCTGCTCGGCCGCCCCATCCGACGCCACAGCATGGAGGCGGGATTGCGGATCGGCCTGCCGGCCATCGACGACGCCCCGGCCTGGGCGCGCGATCCGCGCGGGCATGTGACGCGGCATCGCCACGACCCGGCCCGGCGCCTCGTCGAGATCATTGTCGAGGACGCGATCGGCGCGCATCTGCGCCAGAAGACCATCTATGGCGAGGCGCTGGGCGCGGCGCTCAATCACCGCGGCCGCGTGCACCAGACCTTCGACGGCGCCGGGGTGGCGACCGTCGAGGCCTACGACTTCAAAGGCGCGCCCCAGTTGTCGACACGCCGCTTCGTTGTCGAGGCGCAGGGGCAGCCGGACTGGAACGACGCGCCGGCGCTCTTGGACGAAGCGTTCTCCAGCCGAGTTTGGGCCGATGCGCTGGGCCGACCCGTGCAGACCACCACGCCGCTGTCCAGCCGCCCCGGCGCGCCCGCCGGCGCCATCCGGCCGCATTATGACCGGGCCGGCCGTGTCGCCGCCGTGGATGTCTGGCTCGATCTTCCGGCCGAGCCGCCTGCGCCGTTGGACCCCGCCACCGCGACGCAACGCGTCGTGCGCGCCGTGGAGCATGACGCCACGGGGCGGCGCACCCGGGTGCTCTACGGCAACGGCGTGGAGACCCGCCACAGCTTCGACCCCGTGGATCAGCGCCTGACGGCGATCCGCACCACGCGCGCGGCCGGGTTCCCGGCCGATGCGCCGGGCGACGTACAGAACTTCGCCTACACGTATGACGCGGTTGGGAACATCATCGAAATCACGGATGCTGCGCAGCAGCTTGTGTTCTTCCGCAACCAAGTGTGCCGGGCCGAGCGGCGCTATCTCTACGACCCGTTTTCCCGGCTGATCGAGGCGCGCGGGCGCGAGCATCGCGGCCAGGGCGGCGCGGCGCCGCCTACTTGGGACGACACCGAGCGGCGGGCCGAGCACCCCGAAGATGGGACCGCGATGCGGACCTATGTAGAATCCTACGTCTACGACCTCGTCGGCAACCTGAAGCAGATGCGCCATGTGGCGGACGGCGGCGACTGGACGCGCCTCTATGCGTATGAGGAGCCGAGTCTTTTGGGTGGAGGCGTCTCCAACCGGCTGAGCCATGTCGAGATCGGGGGCCTGCGCGAGAGCTTCGACTACGACCCCCACGGCAACGTGACCCGCACCGGCCGGCTTGCCGCGCTCGTGTGGGACGACGCCGACCGGCTCAGCTCGGTCGATCTCGGCGGCGGCGGCAGGGCTGACTACCAGTATGACGCCGCCGGCCAGCGTGTGCGCAAGCGCATCACCCGCACGGGCGCGGGCGGCGTCGCGGCCGGCTCCGAGGAGCGCTTCTATCTGGGCGGCTTCGAGATTTGCCGCGAGATCGACGCCGGCGGCGTGCTGACGCGCGAGCGCGAATACCTGCAGGTGGCGGACGGCCAGAAGGTGTTTCTCGACGTCGAGACCCGCACCCGCGGTGCCGGCGGCCCGGCGCGCCTGTGGCGCCACCGCTTCGACGACCATCTCGGCTCATCCGCGCTGGAGCTCGACGAGGCGGGCGCCATCCTGTCCTACGAGGAATACTACCCCTACGGCTCCACGGCCTACCAGGGCGTGCAGGCCAATCTGGACACATCCAAGCGATATCGTTTCACCGGCAAGGAACGCGACGGCGAAACGGGCTTCACCTACCACGGCGCCCGGTATTACGCGCCTTGGCTCGGGCGGTGGACGGCCTGCGATCCGGCGGGGCTGGAGCCGGGGATCAACCCGTACGAGTACTGTCATGGCAGGCCCACGGGTTTCGTGGACCCCGATGGGCGAACCCCGCAGGCTTCGCCCCACACACCTTCCCTGCCGCAGCCGCCGCCCGTCGGAGGACGGCCGCCCGTCAGTCTGCCACCGACCGGCCCACCCCCGGCGCCTCCTGTCGCGCCGGCACCGCCGGGGCCGGTCGCGCAGCCGCCGCCCTACATCCCGCCGCCGGCGGCACGGCTCCCGACGCCGACGGCGCCCGCGCCCGTGTGGGGACCCGTGCTGGCCGGCCTGGGCGCCTTCCTGACGGTCTTCTTCTGGGATGCGAGCCCTTTTTCCGACGACCAGCGCAACTACGAGTACCAGGATGCCGATACGATGCAGATGCGGCGTGGCAGTTTCCACGACGCCGAGTTGCACAAGGGCCGCGCGGAGGCACGCAAGCGGGCGGAGGAGACGCGCAAGGCGCCCGGGGCTTCAGGGAGGGACGGGCCGGCCTCCGCGCCGCCCCCGCCCGGTCCAGGCGAGCCGCTGCGCGATCCCTTCACGGGGCAACCGGCGACATTCCCCGGCCAGAGCGGCGGGTCCGTCCAGGCACCTGCCGCACCCGGCACGGCCGACGAGATTGAGGCGAGCGGCGTCGCGCGGCCGCTCACCAAGGAGGAGAAAGCCAACATCATGCACACGCTGGGCGCCGGCAAGAAGCTCTCCACCGCGCAGAAGGATCTGCTGCGCACGGAGGCGCGGCACCTGTGGCGCACGAACATGCCGCCGAACGGCCCCAATCCAGGCCATGAGTGGAGGCTGCATCACATCATCCCTCTGGAACACGCGCACCTGGTTCCATTCATGGACCCCAGTTCGCCGAGCAACCTGGTGCTTATGAAGGACGCGGACCACCAGAGGCTTCATGTCCTTCTCAATGAAGGCTTCAAGGCGGGAAAGACGACGCAGAAGGACCTGATGGACGTCTATATCAATACGCAAACGCACTGGAAACAGCATTACGTCCCCCTGAAATGAGCGAGAGCCGCGCGGCATGAACCCCATACTCCTCTTCGCCCTCGTGGCCCTGCCCTACAAGGCGGAGGGGGCGGAGGTGATGAACCTCCACGCCTTTCTGGACCGGATGCGCTTCGGCGAGGGCATCGCGCCTAGCGAGCGCGACCGGCAGGCCTATGGAGACACCACAGCGGCGGCAGTGAAGGCCTTCCAGCAGGAGTTCGAAATCCGTGCCCACGCGCCGGGCGAGATCGACCCCGAAGCAGCCGTCGCGATGAACGAGGCCGCGCTGCGCCGCGAGGTGTTCTTCGTCTGCGTGGGCGCGATCCTGCAGGATGACGACGAGCCCGCCGCGGACGTCGCGCTCGAGCTCGGGGACGCCGACAATCCGGGCGTTTGCGCCCGCGTCCGCAGCGACGCGGCTGGGCTCTACCGCGCGTATTTCGATCCGCTCTTCTATGCCCGCGAGGGCGGCGACGTGCGGCGGCGCAAGGACAGGCCCGACCTCGTGCTGCGGGCGCTCGCGCCGGACGGGGCCGAACGCGCCCGCTCCGAGCCTGCTCCCGTGGCCGAGCTCGAGACCACGATCGACCTGCGGCTGCCCGCGCGGGCGCAGCCCAAGCCGCCCGCGAACGAACCCTTCAGCGTGAGCGGCGTGGTGGTGGACGTGGACGGGCAGCCTGTCTCGGGCGTGACCGTGCGCGCCTGGGACCGCGACGTCGGACCCGCCCGCGAGCCCCTGGGCCCGCGCGAGCCTCCGACTGTGACCGACCCCGAGGGCGCCTTTGCGATCGCGTACGGCCCGTCCGCGTTCCGCGAGGGCGAGGGCCAGGGCGAGCGCGCGCAGCGCGCGGACATGCTGTTCACGCTCGCCTACGAGGAGCGAGCGGTAGAGCGCTTCGCCATCATACGCTTGCCCGTGGACGGCGACCCCACGATCGCGGACGCGCTGCCGGCTGGCGTGGACGAGCTCACGCTCGGGCTCGTGGCGCGTCCGGTCGAGCGTGTGCGCATCGTGCTCGACGACGTGCGCGCGCCGCGCGGTCCCTCACTGTACGAGCGCCTGGCAGAGGCCCTCGCGCCCGTGACGACGCGCGTTACGCTCGCGGACTTCGACGAAGGCGCGAACGCGGACGTGCGCTTCGCGGCGCGCGAGTGTGGGCTTGCAATCGAGGACGTGGGCGATATGGCGGGCGCGCACCGGCTGGCGCGCGAGCTCAATTGCGCGCCCGAGCACGCCTTTGCGCTGGCCCGCGTACTGGGGGCGCGGGACGCGCGCGCCATCGCGGCGCAGGCGCCGGCCGCTCTCGCGGGTGCGCTCACACGTGCGGGCGCGGACGGGCTCATCCCCGCGCCGCCCGAGGACGGGCTCGACGATGCGGCGGCGCGGCTGCGCGACGCGGCGGCCCGGCGCGCCATGGCGCAGCCGCTCGCAGAGGGCGCGAGCTTCGACGCGAGCCTGCGCGAGGCAATCCCGGACGCGCAGGCGCGCGCCGCCCTTTACGCCCGCGCGGCCGCGAGCGGGGGCCTGGACGACGAGGCGTGGGCGAGCTTCGCGGCCGAGCGCCCCGGCGTGGACGTGGCGCGGGCGCGCTTCGCGCTGCAGACGGCCGCGCTGGCGGGCGGGACGCCTGGGCTCGCCGAGCGGCTGCGCGCCGCCGCGCCGGACGCCGCGTCCCTTCGCGTGCTGGCGCTCGAGCTCGGCCCGGATGCGATAGCGGACGCGGCCGCGCAGGCCCGCCCGGCCCCGCGCGACGGCGAGGACGCGGAAGCGGCCGCCCGGCGCGTCGCGTCCGAGATCGCGGGCGTGCTCGCGGCCACGCAGACCACCGCCGTGGTGGCGCGCGATGTCGCGGCCGTTGCGCGCCAGGCGCCCGGGCTCGTGCCGCAGCTGACCGCGGACGCCCTGGCCCGGGCGGTGCGCGCCACCGCGTTCGACCTCGCCCGCGACCGCGTCTCGGACCTCGTGGCCGCGCATGCGGACACGCTGTTTGCGGGTGAGAATGACCCCGCGGCGCGCGCCGGGGCAACCGCTGGCCTACACCGCGTGCAGCGCATGTTTCGCGTCAGCCCGGACCCAGTCACACTCAAGACAGCACTCAGC
This sequence comes from Falsiroseomonas sp. E2-1-a4, assembly GCF_051433165.1. Taxonomy (NCBI): domain Bacteria; kingdom Pseudomonadati; phylum Pseudomonadota; class Alphaproteobacteria; order Acetobacterales; family Roseomonadaceae; genus Falsiroseomonas; species Falsiroseomonas sp. E2-1-a4. The sequence goes on from NZ_JBHMFS010000025.1 coordinate 32,953, forward strand.
GTGCGGGCCGCGGATGGTAGCTCGTTCCGTGGTGCGCTCGACATCGCGCGGCTGAGTGAGGACGCCTTCATAGCCCGCGCAAATGCGACGCCCGAGCAGGCCATGGGCCTGCGCACGCTGCACCGACGCGCCGCTGGGCAGGCCGAAACCGTCTCCACCCTGCTGGTCGGCTACCACCAGGAGCAAAATGAGGCCGGGCTGGCGCTGGCCGGCGTAGGGCAGGCGCTTGGGGCAAATGCGCCGGATGCGGCCGGCGACGGTCCCCCGGCGGCGGACGGGCCGGCGGCGGACATGGTGGCCTCGCTGAGGGACTTCTTCGGCGGGGCCGAGACCTGCGATTGCGAAGACTGTCGTTCCGTAATGGGGCCTGCGGCCTATCTGGTCGACCTGTTCGAGTTTCTCGACAAGCGCTGTGCCGACAAGAACGGCGTCACGCTGCTCGACGTGCTGATCGGCAACCCCGACAAGGGCGTCCCGGGTCGTCGGCCCGATCTCGCGCGCGTGAAGCTGAGCTGCGAAAACACCAACACGACCATCCCGACCATCGACCTGATCAACGAGATCCTCGAAAGCCTGGTCGCGCAGGGCGACCCGCCGAGCGGCCTGGATTCGGCCGGCAAGCCGCTGGAATCGTCGTTCGGAGTCACGGGTGCGGAGCTTTCGGCCGCCCCCGAGAACGTGCAGGAGAAGGCCTACGAGGCCGTCGCGGCGGCCGTGTTTCCGCTTTCGCTGCCGTTCGACCGGCTGGTGGCGACGGCCCGCGCCACGATGGCGCTGGCCAACATGGAGCGCGCCGACCTTCTCGCGCTGTTCGATCCGCGCCTCGCGGAGGCTCCCGGCGACGCTGGCGGGCCGGCGGCGGCGCGGACGGCCGCGCAGGTCGAACGGCTCGGCCTTTTCGCGCGCGACGTCGAGATACTCACCGGGATGCGCATCGACGGGGCGCCGGCGGCCGCGCCGGTCGAAACCGCCGCGTTGTTCGGCCTCGACGGCGCGGACTGGATGACGGACCTGCCCAAGGTTCGCACCGCGCTGGCGACGCTCGGGGTCTCGTTCGAACAGCTCGTGGCGCTGCTGCGCACCCGCTTCGTCGGCGGCGAGGTCCCGGACGGGGACGCGCGCGACATCCGCGCCCGGGTCTATCTCGATGTCGACGAGCTTCAGATCCTGCGCCAGCCCGGCTACACCGGCGCGCCTATCGCCGAGATCGAGGAGGCGCTGGCGCTCGGTCGAATTACCCGCGCGGACGTGCTGGCGCTCCTGGACTCGCCAGCGCGGAAGGACCGCCTCGACCGGATCTGGGTGCTCGACCCGCCGATCGGCTGCGACCTGGACGGCATGCGCCTGCGCACGCTCGATGGCGGCGTCCTCGACGGGACCGACGCCGCGCGCAAACCGCGCAACGCGGCAGACTGGCGGCGCCTCAACGGATTCGTGCGGCTGGCCAAGCGCATGGGAGTGAATTTTTCCGATCTCGACTCAGCCATCGAGGCGGTGGGTCCCAAGGCCGACGAGGCCTTCACGCTCGACCACCTGAGGGCGCTCGGAGCCGTCGCGGAGCTGCGCCGGCTCTGCGACGTCAGCTGGCCAAGCGCGGCGGCGCTGGTGGGCGGCGTGGGAGCCCATGGCGACGCCTCGCTCTATGCGCAGCTGTTCCTGACAAGCGGCGTCGCGCGTCTGCACCCGGCATTCCGGCTGGATGCTAATGGCGTTCCGCTCTCGGCCGGAGCGCCGCTGGAGGATGGCGTCCCTGGGATTGCGGCCGCGCTACGGGTGAGCCCCACCGAGATCAGGGAACTCGCGACGACGCTGAACCTCGCCACCCTTTCGCTGGACACCGTGTCAGCGCTGCACCGCGCGACCGCGCTGGCGGGCGTGCTTGGCATTCCGGCGCGGGACGTCGTCGCGTTGGCCGGCGATCTTGCGGGACCGTCCCTCGGCGCGCCGGCGGACGCTGAGGCCCTGCTGGCCTTCGTCCGGCGCGCCCGGCTGCTGCTCGATGGCGGACTCGGCGCGACGGCGGCGCACGCCTTCGTGAGCGACGCACCGGCCGACTGGAAGCCCGCCGCCGTGACGGCCGCCGTCGCGCTGGCGCTGGCTGCTCCGGCAGAGGATGACTCGGCCGAACAAAAAGACAACGCCACGGCCGAGGCCGGAGCTCCGGACAGCACCGGAGTGGCCGCGGACACGCTAAAGGCGCGGCAAGAGGCGCGCGACGAGCAGACCCTGTTCCGCGAGGAGCGGCGACTGCGCCGCCGCCGCGGGGTTGCGCTGGCCGCCGCCGCGAAGGCGCTCGGCGGGTCGCCCGTCATTGTGGCGAAGCTGCTGGGCGCGGCCGACGATCCCAAGGCGGCCCTGTTGCGAGTCGGAGCCAGACCGGCGCTCGACGTCCTGACCGAAGGTGGCGACGCCAGCGCGGCGCTTCTCGCAGCATGGCGGTTCATCACCCTCGCGGGCGCGCTAGGCTGGGATGACGCCGCGACGGCGCGCGCTCTGGGCGACGCCAAGCTGCTCACGCAGGCCCGGTTGACCGGAGCCCCGGCCGATCGCGCCGAGGCGCTCGGCGAGATCGCGGCGGCGCAGCTCTGCAACAAGGACACCAACCGCCCGGCCGCGCTGGCCGCCGCTGCGGCGTTGCTGATCCAGGCGGGAGGCGCCGTGACGGGCGCCGTGGCGGCCGCGGTGGGTCGCTGGCTCTCGACGCCGGACCCGGCCGTGGCGGACGCCGCCGGGTCGCCCTTCGGAGCGCTTGCGCCCGATGCGGCGGCGATCCGGCCGTTTGCGGCCCTGCGCATGCTGAAGGAGCGCGTCGAGACCTTGCGCAAGCTCGGCCTGACAGCGGCGCAAGCCGCGGCCTGCGTGGCCGAGCCGCTGTCGGCCGCCTCCCTGGAGGCGCTGCTGCGAGGGGTGCAGTCGCGCTTTGGCGCCTCGGGGTGGCTCGAGGCCTCGCGGCGCCTGTTCGATCCTATTCGGGAGGCGAGCCGTGACGCCCTGGTGCCCTATTTGGTGCGCAAGAAGGGCCTAAGTGACGCCGATCAGCTCTTCGGCCTTTACTTCATCGACGTGCAGACCAACTCCTTCGTGCTCACGTCGCGCATCCGCCAGGCGATCTTCGCCGTGCAGATCTTCGTGCAGCGCTGCCTGATGGGCCAAGAGATAAAGAACGGCGTCGACCCCGGCCAGGTCAATACCAAGGAGTGGCGCATCACCGGGCGCTATCCCACCTGGGCGTCGCTCGTGCAGGCGCTGCTGTATCCGGAGAACCTCCTGGAGCCGGGCTGGCGCGACGACAAAACGCCCGCCTTCGTGTCCTTCGAGAACGCGCTGCGGCAGTCCGACGCCACGCCGGCGACTGCCGAGCGGGCCTATTCGGACTATCTCGACAGCTTGTGCGCGGTGGCGTCGCTGGAAGTCTGCGGCACCTTCATGCAGACCGTGTTCGAGGGCGACGAGGCGGGCGTCTACACCTCGGTGCTGCATGTGGTGGGACGCAGCCGCAGCGGCCTGCCGCGCAAATATTTCTACCGGCGGCTGAACCGCTATGACCACCATCAGGAATGGACCGCCTGGTCGCCGATCGGCTCCGAGATCCAGGGGATCGAGAAAGACCGCCTGAGCCCGCGGGCCAGTGACGGCTCCAACAGCGCGCTGTTCGACGCCGGCGTCCACGTGCTGCCGATGGTGCATGAGGGCAAGCTGCACCTGTTCTGGCCGACGCTGGTGCGCAAGGTCGACCAGCCCGAACCCCCACCGATCGATCCGCAAAAGAAGATCAACCCGAGCTTCTCGTCGCCCTATTGGGAGGTGAAGCTGTGCTGGTCGAAGCTCGAAGGCGAGGCCTGGACGCCCAAGCAGCAGTCCTCGGCGCTGTTCGAGAGCTGGTGGTTCGATGAACCTATCAAGGCGAGGGGCAACTCGATCGGGGTGACTATCCTGCGCCCCAAGCCGCAGTTTCCCAAACCGGCCGACCTAATACTGAAGGCGACGGGAATCGGCAACGACGCCGCCATCGTGCTCGGCCTGCGCGGAACCGCGTCGGGCGGCAGCGCGCCGCGGGCCGGCGCCATCGCGCGGTTCTCGCTGCCGGTGCGGTCCCGCGAGATGGTAGCGTCTGCCCTGGGCGGCTTCGTCGACGGCGATCATGTCGGCCTGTCTGGTTCCCTCAAGGGCTCCTATATGGGCTTCGCAGCCAGCGGCGCCGTGAAGGCGACGCCGCCTGGCCAGAACCGTGACGGCGATCGGCTGTTCAACGCCCCGGCGGAGACCCGCCTCGTCACGCTGAACCAGGGTTTCGGCTCGCCCATGCAGGCGCCCCTGTTCATCGGCGCGCTCGGCCGCAGCTACGTCGCGACCCCGTCCTCGGGCGTCACCACGATCGCGGTCGAAACCCCGAAAGGCACCAAGGATCACCTGCCCTGGCTGGTCGAGGAAGCCAAGACCCTGGACCTGACGCGTGGGGTCACGGCGCCGGTCGCGGTCGCCCCGTCGCATCCCTGGCTGGCCACCGCCACTACGGAGTTTCGGCTCTCGTCCGCCTCGCTGGTGCAGTCCGCCTTTGTTCCGCAGGAGCTCGCGGTCGCGCGTATCGCCGCGCCCGTCGGGCAGAGCTTCGGGGCGAGCCGCACGGCCGCCATGGGCGCCGCCTTCCTGTACGGCGTCGGCCAGGTCAGCCGCCGCAACCAGGATGTCGAGGCCGTGGACCTCAAGGTCGAGCCGTTCTGGCACGCGCATGCGGAGGATTTCGCCATGACGCTGCGCAGCGGCGGGCTCGACGCGCTGCTGTCACCCGAGACGCAGCTGCAGAGCCTCGGCGCGGCCAGGAGCTTCATGGCGGTGTTCGGGGCCGATCCGGCCCGCGTCACGGGGCCGGCGGACGAAGGGGTCGCGTTCGACGCCAGCGCGCCCTATGGCGGCTACAACTGGGAGATCTTCTTTCACGCCCCGATGCTGCTGACGAAGCGGCTGTGGGAAAACGGTCGGCTTGACGAAGCGCTGGAGTGGATGCACCGAGTCCTGAACCCGCTCGACTATGGCAACGACGTCGCCCATGCGTGGCGGTTCACGCCGCTGCGCCAGGTCGACACGACTCCGATCGACCAACTATTGGCGGCGCTGTCGCGCCTGGACGGCGACCCGCAAAAGACCGCCATGCTGGCGCAGATCGAGGTGCTGCGGCTGTTTCCCTTCCGGGCGCATCGTATCGCGCGACTTCGGCCGGCGGCCTATCGGCGCTGGGCCGCGATGCAGTACATCCTGCTGCGCGTGGCGATCGGCGACCGCTTCTTCCGACAGTTCACGCCCGAGGACGTCAACGCCTCGATCCAGCACTACGTGATCGCGCGCGCCTGCGCCGGGCCCCGGCCGGAGACGACCGTGTCGCGCACGACGCTGCCGGCGATGTCCTATGCGGAGCTGCGGCCTCGCCTGAACGCCTTCGGCAACGTGGCCTACGAGGCCGAGACGCTGCTGGGACCGACCGCAGGCGCGACCCCGGCGGCCTCGACGGCGGCGGCGCTCGGCGTGGTGCGGCGGGCCTCGATCCAGTATTTCGGCGTGCCCAAGAACAAGAAGCTGCTCGCCTTGTGGGATCTAGTCGAGGATCGTCTATACAAGGTCCGCAACGGCATGAACATCGACGGGCAGCAGATCCAGCTGCCGCTGTTCTCTCCGCCGATCGATCCGGCACTGCTGGCCGAGGCGGCGGCGGCCGGGCTCGACATCGCCGACGTGGCGGCCGCGCTGAGCGCGCCGCCGCCGCGGCGCAGGTTCAGGGCCGTGCATCGCGAGGCGGCGGCCCTGGCCGAGGCCGTGGCGCGGCTGGGGGCAGCCCTGAGCGAGACGCGCGACCGGCGGGACTCCGAGGAGCTGGCTTACAAACGCACCGAAAACGAGAAGGAGCTTGCCGATCTGATCCTGGACACGCGGCGCGAACAGGCCGCGGAGGCCGCCAAGGCGGTCGAGAGCGCCGAGGCGGAACGGCAGGCTCCGCTGGAGCGCTGGACGCATTATCGGCATCTGCTGGGCGCCAATGATCTCGTTGAGCCGACCGCCACGCCGCGGCCGGAGGACGCCGGCAAGGACCGCTACACGATGCAGCGCCAACTGAAGCTGGTCGACTCCAGCTCCGTACAGGTCGGCACGCTGTCAGTGCTGAACCTCGCGCCCCTGCTGCTGGGGGCGGCGTTCGGCGGCGCGGGTGGGGCGGCCGCCATGGGCCTGACGGGCGCGGGCGGATCGTCCACAGTAAGCGGCCCCGGCTTCATAGCGGGCGGAACCATCCTGGCCGAGGAGGCTGGCGAGATCAACGAGAGCTTCATCGCGGCCGACATGGCCGCGGAGGCGTCTAACATAGAGATACTGGGGTCGGTGCTGCAGATCATCCCGAGTATCGAGGCCGCGGTGAAGCCACTCGGCGGCGGCGTCGCGGTGCATTTCGGCGGGCAGCAGCTAGCGGGCGTGCAGGCCGCCTTTTCGCGCCAGAAGCAGGCGCTCGGCGCGGCCCACAGCTTTTTCGCCGGGCTGCTCAGCAAGCAAGCGGGCTTTGTGCTGCGCGAGCACGAATGGGCGACACAGCTGCATCAGGCGGCGGCCGACATCAAGCGGGCCGAAAAGGCCGCCGCGGTGGCAAGGCTGCGCAAGAGCGCGGCCGACAAGGAGGTCCTGAGCCAGGAGGCAGCGGCGCGCCACGCCGAGCAGGTGAAGACTTATTTGGAGCAGAAGTTCACCCGAATGGAGCTCTACGACTACCGCATCGAGCGGCAGATGGAGCTGTTCCGGCGCTGCTTCGACGTGGCGCTGGAGCGCGCCTTGATGGCGCAGGCGTCCTATGGCTACGAGCGGGAGCCGCGCACCTTCATGCGGGTGTCAAAGCCCGCCGATGCGCGCGGCGAGCTGATGGCTGGGCACGAGCTGCTGGCCTGCCTGGCCGACATGGATCGCGCCTATATCGACACGCCCGACCTCGCCGAGATCACCCGGCAGGTGTCGCTGCGCCACATCGCCCCGCTAGCGCTGTGGGATCTGCGCGAGACCGGTGAGGCGCGTTTCACCATCCCTGAGGAGATGCTCGACATCGACCATCCGGGCCACTACGACCGGCGGCTCCGCAGCGTGCAGGTGACCATCCCCTATCTCCAGACGCCCGGCGCGCCGCTGACGGGCGAGCTCGTGCTGGAAAGCGCGAAGCTTCGCAAGACGGCGCCGACCATGGGGATGGCGGAGATCCAGTCGGACGGCATCACGCAGGCGCAGTGGATCGCGCTCAGCACCGTTCGGGAGGACGGCGGGCGGTTCGAGCTGTCGTCTCAGGGCGACGACTATATGCCTTTCGAGGGCCGCGGGGCGGTGTCGACCTGGACGCTGCGGCTGCCCTGGACTTACCGCCGCCTCAACTACCGGGCGATCAGCGACGTGGTGCTGACGCTGCGCTACGTCGCCAAGCCTGGCGGGGCGCCCGCCCGCTTGGCCGCGGAGGACCGCATTGGCAAGATTTACAAGATGGTGGAATCGCTGGCAAAGGCGCCGCCCGGCGGGCCGACCGTGCTGCTAAGCCTAGCGCATGATTTTCCGGACGCCTGGTCGGCGTTCCAGCAGCGGCCCGACCAGCCGATCCGGCTGGATAAGCCCGAGCAGACGCTGCCGTGGCTGTTCCGCCAGCGGATGAAGGCCGAGGTCGCGGCGGCGGAGTTCGCCCTGATGCCGAAGGGCGCGCCGGCGGGCGGGTGGACCGCGATCGCCAAGGATCAGCAGGAGCTAGCGTTTCCGCCGGGTGCGACGCCCGACCAGCTGGACGACATCGCCGTACGGGTGGCGTTTTCGGCGCGGCCGCGAGACTGAAGAGTGCCGCGCGCGCCCGTTCTGTTGACCCACGCCAAAGCTCACAGGTTTGTCACCCCTACCGGCCTCTTTGTCCTTCGCATTGAAGACCGGGCCGGCCAGCCTCCGAACTTCCGCTGGAGCCGCCTTCCTGTCCTGGTTGACGTCCAATGCCTCCGCCTTGTCGCCGGCCGTGCTTTGCCCGCGCATACGCCCGAACGGCCCGCCTGCCGATGCAGGGCTGCGGCAGCAGAGTCTTGCTGGGATCGCTCTAGCCTCTCAGCAGTTGGAGCCTCCTGTCTGTCGCGAATCGCATACCCTCGGCGTGCGGGCGGCATCTTGCGAGCCTCCTGGGTCCTTGAGCCCGATTGTCGGACAGGGAGCCGCCCGCGCCACTGATCGTCAGCCTGAACAGTTGACCGGGGATGCTCCCGCATACCCCGCAGAACAGGAGCAGAGATCGTGACGCAACAGATTTTCGTCGGCGTCGATGTGGCCAAGGATTGGCTCGACACCCATCATCCCAGCCGCGGGGCAACGCGGATCGACAACTCGCCCGCTGCAGCACGTGGACACCTCCGGAAACTCAGTGACGGCGGGCTTTGGATCGTGATTCCCTGGGCGTCTGGCGAGGCGGAGCGCGGCGGGGATGTCATCAGGGCAGTCCGGTTTTTGGGAGGTGCAGGATCGACTGCGAGAACTGACGGCGCAGGGCGACCCGCTTGAGAAGCTCGCCACCACCGTCGATTTCGAGTTGTTCCGTGCCGAGTTGACCGCAGCCCTGGGCACGCGCGACCTGCGCAAAGGCGGGCGCCCTGCCTTCGATCCGGTGCTGAAGTTCCGCATGCTGGTGCTGCAGGCGCTGCACGGCCTGTCGCTGGCGCAGACGGAATACCTGGTGGCCGACCGGCTGAGTTGGATGCGCTTTTGCCGGCTCGGCCCCGGCGATGCGGTGCCGGACGCCAACACGCTGTGGGATTTCCGCGAGGCGCTGATCGCCAGCGGCGCGATGGAGCGGCTGTTCACCCGGCTGGATGAGGCCATCACCGCGGCAGGCTACCTGCCGATGGCCGGGCAGATCGTGGACGCGACCCTGGTGGCGGCGCCGCGCCAGCGCAATACCGAAGCTGAGAAGGCACGCATCAAGACCGGCGAGAAGGCGGCGCAGATCTGGCCCGACCAGCCGGCCAAGGCGCGGCAGAAGGACACCGATGCGCGCTGGACGGTGAAGTTCAGCAAGGCCAAACCCGGCCCCGACGGCAAGCCGCAGATCGACATTGCGATCCCGACCTATGGCTACAAGTCGCACATCTCGATCGACCGCCGGCATGGCGTGATCCGGCGCGGCAAAACCACGGATGCGGCCGCCCATGACGGGGCGCGGCTGCGCGAGGGGCTGATCGACCCGAACAACACCGCCTCGGCCGTCTGGGCCGACACGGCGTATCGGTCGGCGGAGAATGATCGGTATCTGGAGGGGATCGGCCGCGTCAGCCGCATCCATCGGCGCAAGCCGGCCGGGCGGACCATGGCCAGGCACACGGCGCGCGCCAACGCCGCGAAGTCGGCGGTGCGGGCGCATGTGGAGCATCCCTTCGCCTACCAGAAGGGGGTGATGGGGCTGGTGATCCGCACCATCGGCCTGGCGCGGGCACATGCCGCGATCACGCTCGCCAACATGGCCTACAACATGAAGCGATGGTGCTGGCTCGATAGGAGAGGTCTGTCCGCCTGAGCCGCTGGTCGCACGGAGCAGGTCCCGAAAGCCTCCCCCCTACCGACCCAGCGCCACAATTCCAGCCGTTCCGCGCCGATCAACGGCACCAACCCGCGCAATGCAGGCGGTTAGCGGAAGTGTCCACGTGCCTTCGCTGCTCGCTGCGCCAAGGAAGGTGCATGGGTCGTTTTCGAGGCGAGCGGCGGCTACGATCACCAACTGCGGGACGCGCTCGAAGCGGCCGGAGTCTGCTTTAGCCGCATCAATCCCCGCCAGGCGCGCGACTTCGCCAGGGCCATGGGCGTCATCGGCAAAACCGATCGCGTCGACGCGCGCATGCTGTCTGAGCTCGGCGTCCGCCTCACGCCCGCCCCAACCCCACCTCTGCCGCCGGCACGTCGCGCACTCCAGGCCCAGGCGACCCGCCGCCGCCAGCTCGTCGAGATGCGCAAGCAGGAGGCAACACGTCTGCAGCAGACCGCTGACCCGGACGCGCGTGCCGACATCCGCGGTGTCGTCGCCTTATTCGATCGCCGCATCGCGAAGATCGAGGCGCGGATGACCGACCTGGTGGCGGCTGACGCCGAACTCGCCGCCATCGACCGGCGGTTGCGCACTGCGCCAGGCGTCGGGCCGATCGTCGCAGCCACCCTTATTGCCGAGTTGCCCGAGCTCGGGCAACTCGATCGCCGTAGTATCGCCGCGCTTGCCGGCCTCGCCCCTGTCGCGCGCGACAGCGGACGCCGGTCAGGACCACGGTCCATCGGCGGCGGCCGTCCTATCGTGAGGACCATTCTCTACCTCGCAGCCCTTCAGGCGTCGCGGCGGTCAACAGCGTTCATCCGCTTCCGCGACCGCCTCCAGGGCAAGGGCAAATCCGGCAAGGCAGCCATCATCGCCACCGCCCGCAAGCTCCTCGTCACCCTCAACGCCATGCTCGCTTCCCGCACAGACTACCGTCCCGTGCCAGCAGACTGATTACAGTTGCCGACAAACCCAGGGCGGTTCAGACGCAACAGCCAGCACTTCTCTGCCTGGTTCAGCCTGCGGAGCCGGCAGGCCCGAACCTCAAGAATGCTGCGCCTTTTGCGCGGCGAATTCTCGAGCCTTTGGCGCGCAACACGCCGCCGTACCGAGGGAAACATCCAAGAAAGGACGCCCAAAAGGGGGCCCATTGCCTGCAATGCCCAGCGCAGGGCGTCGCAGTGGTCCACCTGCCGTGCGATCAAGCCGTCCCTGAAGGTGAAGGTCGAGCGGACCTTGTTTTGTATCGGGCGCCCTTTGGCGTCGGGATTTTTGCGGAATGTGTAGTCGGCGGTCCAGCGCGCTTCTCCCTGCCGCTCAGCGGCACTCACTATGTTGTAGTCTACCCGCATGTCGGATCCCGCGATCATGCGCCACATGGTGTGTATCGAGCGGCGACCCTCGAGCCTGAAGGCGATGTCCTCGAAGGTCGCGTCCTCACAGTAGCAGGCGGCGATCGCCGCGTGGTCGCGTGTCTGAATGGCGGCAAAGAAGCGTTCCATCAGCGCCGCCTGCACAATGTGGCCTCTGCCTGGGTTCGCGACTTCGCCAGGCGTCGCATGACTGCTCATCTGCACACCGGTTGCTGCGCGTCCCGCGAAGCAAGCGAAGCGTCACTCGGGCGGCGCGCCGCGAACACGTCCTCCAGGAACGCCACCGCGGCGGCAGCGGTCGCCTGATGGAGCTTCGCGTCGAGGGAGGTCCAGGCGAAATGGTTCGCGCCCTGATACATTACCAGGCAGGCCGGCGACGCAGAGCGGAGGGCGCGATACGCCTCGCCTTCCAGCATCGAAGCGGGGATGGCCTCGTCCGAAGTGCCGCCCTGGACGAGCACGGGCACGGAGATGGCGCCAAGCATGCCTCCGCCCATCAGGAAGGGCTGGACGAAGGGCGCAAGGGCCACCACCGCCGCGATGCGGTCGCTGCCCCGCCAACTCGGCCAGCCGCCGGCTAGGCCGAGGACCGTGTATCCGCCGAGCGAATGGCCGATCAGCACCACGCGGGCCGGATCGACTTGGCCCGCGGGCGTGCCGCCCTGTTCAATCGCGGCACGGAGGCGGCGAAGGTCGTCGCGCCGGTCCTGGTAGAGGCTCGGGTTCCAGTTCGCATCGTTGGTCAGGCTTGACGGAAGGGTGTCGAGGGAGGCGGGCGGGCGGCTAGCGATGGCGCACGGGGACCGGGCATCGCGGTGATCCGGCGCGGCCACCACCATTCCGTGGTCGGCCAATGCGCGCATCAGGTATCCCGACTGCGTCTTGCAGCCTTCGTAAGCGTGGGAGAACAGGACGAGTGGCCTGGGCTGCGCTCCCCCGCCAGCACCCCCGGGCAGCCAGAGGGCGACGTTCAGCCCCGCGATCTGCACGGTTTGGCTTGGATCGGCGGCGCCGGCCTCCCGCGCTGGCGCAGCGAGGAGGAGCGCTGCGACGAGCGAGAGCAAGGCGATGCGGACCCGGCTGGATGTCTCTGCCACGCATTTCGCCCGTTTGGTCAAGATGCCGAACATGGTTGGCGGCTCCGCAAACGAAGACGACGCCCTTGCCTCGCTTTGGCTGGTCGCAGCGAGTACCAGTCGCCGTTCGTAGTATTTTTTAGCGCAACGCCTGCTCCAACTCCACACAAGTTTTGAAACATATCGGTCTTTATGTCCCGCCTTCCCAGAGCGGGTCACGGGGTGGCGGCTTTCGGCCGAGGGGGGAATGGACCTGACTTTGGCCGCGGAGGATCCTGCCGTCTGGGCATGGAGCCCGGCGACGGATGAGCGCGCCACCGGCCAGAACCCGTCCGTGGTGCTGCCGAACCCGGGCGTCATTGCCGCACCCGCCGCGATCCTGGTCGAGACGCCCCCGGCGGTGAGCTTCACCTCGATCGCGGTGTCCTGGTCCACGGTCGGCTCGGCGTATCTCGCCGGCTACGAGATCGAGTTCCGGCCTGCCTCGGTCGCCGTCTGGCAGGGCTATGCCGGCGGTTTCGGCGCCACCCGCGGTCGCCATCCCCACCGCGGAGCCCACGGCATTCCGGGTGCGGGCGCAGGCGCGCAGCGGGGCGGTGTCGGGCTGGCGCGAGGCGCTGGTGCCGGCCGCCGCCTCGGGGCTGGCCGCGACAGGCATCGCCGGCGGCGTGCCCCGAGGCGGCGGCTTTCCCCCAGACGGGGTACGGCTGCGGGTGTTCGAGGCCAGCAGCGCCAGCCTCGCCGCCGCGACCAAGCTCGCCAGCGAGCCCACCGCACTCCCCTGGGACCGCACCGGTCTCACTACGGGCCAGACCCGCTGGTACTGGCTGCGCAGCGTCTCGGCCGAGGGCAGCGTCTCCGCCTTCGCCGGCCCGGTCACCGCCACAGCTCTGTAGGAGACTCGGGAAAAATGCCGGCACGCATCGACGACCTGCTGGTCCTCAACGCCAACCTCAACAAGAGCGACTTCGCCAAGTACCTGCGCGATTGCGAGGCGGTGCTGCCGAACGACTTCGGTGGGTTGGGCGATGGCGTGGCGGATGATCGCACTGCCATCCAGGCCGCCTTCGATCGCGCCGCCGCGGACCAGAAATTCGCGATGATCCCGCCCGGCACCTGGAACGTCTCCGGAACCGTGACCCTGCCGGGCGGGGCGCGCGGCCTGATCATGCAGGGCACCATCCGCTACACCGGCACCGCACCCACCTCCGTGCTGGTGCTCGGCGACGGTGGCACCCTCCGCAATGCCGAGAAGCTCTACACGGGGCTGAACGTCATCCGCGCCACTCAGTCGGACTGGTCGTCCGAGGCGGACATCGGCATCACCGTGCGCAACGTCGATGCCTCGCAGATCGAGCTGCGGCGGGTGGAAGGCTTCACCATCGGCATGCGCACGCTGGGCGACGGCCGCGGCGTGGAGGACAGCACCTTCACGCTGGGCCGCATCGTCAACAACCGCATCGGTCTGGACATCTGGTGCGCCACCGCCACGGCCTGGAACACCTCCGTGCGGTACTATGGCGGGCACTTCGCGCATGCGACGGGGGTCAATGCGGCGCAGGACCGCTTCGGGATCCGACTCGGCAACGAGCCTGGCGCCTACACCAACCACAACCGCCACGTCTTTGACGCGCCGAACTTCGAACTGCGCCAGGCCGGCAGCAACATCGCCATTCCCTTCCTGAACCAGACCTCGGGCTCTGCCATCATCGCGCGCAACATGCGCATGGAAGCCTGCTCGCCCCTGGCGGCGCGGCACACGGCCGGGGCGCAGGATTGCGAGTACTATGTAGCCTGGACCAACACCTACCTGGTGGGGATCGACTACACGGCGACGGCCAACCGCTGCGGCAACGCTGTCATCAACCGGCATCGTGCGCCGGCGTCGCGATTCCAGCGCTTCCTGGCCGGGGTGCCGAACACGCGGGCGGCGGCGTTCCGACAGTCGGCGACGGAAGTGGGCGTGGAGGGGCTGATCACCATCGCGACCTCGACCACCACGGCGACCTTCATGGCGGATTTCTGCTTCAACGGGCTGGCGGATGTGACGCCGACCGATCGTGCGGTGACGCTCGCGGCGAACCGCGGGCTGGGGTGGATGCTGGATACCTCCCAGGCGAAGGAGTTCGCCCTGGCGCATTGGCTGACGGGCGGCGCCTCGGGCGGCCGGCTCTTCGTGCGGGTGTTCGACGGGGCAGGGAATGTGCGCGAGGACATTGCGGGCGACGTGCTGGCGTCGATCACCACGATGCAGTGGAACGGGCCGGCCAAGGGCTGGAACGCCGGTGCGCCGATGGATGATGCCAACTTCAACCGGCGGCAGACCATCCGCGTCGGCGCGTCTGTGGCCTATGCGCAGGTGGGGGTGATCGGCTTCGATGGGCCGATCGATCTACAGTCCCTGCGGCTCTACGGGCTGCCGGAGGCTGCGCCTGCGGTGTTAAATGGCACGCCGTTGCTGACGGGCGCGCTGTTCGGCTCGGGCCGGCTGGAGCTTGCCGCGGAGGTATCCTGGGACCTGCCGAGCCTGGCGCCGGGGGCGACCGCGCTGATCGACGTCACGGTGAATGGGGCGCGGGTCGGCGACCTGTCGCAAGCGTCGCTGGTGTCATCCACGCGCTTCATCAAGTTGGATGCAGCGGCTTGGTCGAACAACACGGTGCGGGTGATGGCGCGGAACATTTCGGAGGTCACGTTCGATCTGGCAGCGGCGACGCTGTCGGTGGCAGTGGCGAAGCGGCGGGTACCGTGACCATCGTCGTCACTCTGACCGAACGCCTCCAACCCTTCAGGGCCTCGCGCCCAAGTTAGCGTGGCCAGCGTTGGTGAAGTTCATCGATCACGAATGCATGCCTGTGCCGGACTGAGCCTGTCGGATCGGGCCGAGCATCACCCAGATGAGCATGCCCCAGCGGAAGCCGATCGTGGACGTGCTCGATCGCCTCCGCATCATGCCTCGGCCACAGCACAAGGGCCGCGACCAACCCCCCAGCGCCGAGCGCCCCAAGCACCAGGAAGGTGGCTTCCATCCCTGCCGCCGCGCCGAGCCGTCCCGCCACCGGATAGGCGACGAGCCAGCAGGCGTGGCTGAGCGCGAACTGCGCTGCAAACAAGGCCGGCCGATCGCCAGCATGAGCGGAGCGCCGCAGCAGGCGCCCGCTCGGCGTCAGCACCAGGCCATTACCCAACCCCAGCAACATCCACAGCGGCAGCAGCATCGACCAACTCGGCACCAGCAGCCCGAGCAGCAAGCCTGCAACAAGCAGCCCGGCACCGGCCATCATGGCCGTGCGATCGGTCATCACGCCATCAAGCAGCCGCGGCACAGCGAGTGCGGCCACCATCGAGCCCGCGCCGTAGGCTGCCAGCGTCCAGCCCAACTCCACCGCACCCAGGCCGAAACCCGCGCGCACCAGCACCACGGTGTTCACAATCACCATCGCGCCGGCCATGGCGACCGTGACGTTCAGCGCCAGCAGCCCGCGCAGGCGCGGCGTGGCGAGGTAGATGCGCGCACCGCGCGTGATGCGGCCCCAGGCGCCTTCCTGCGTCGCCGGCGGCCTGGGCGAAGGCAGGAGCACGGTCAGCACGAGAGCGGCCGAGGCGAGGAAGCCCAGCGCATTGCCGGCGAACAGCCAGTGGAAGCCGACCAGGCCAAGCAGGGCCGCGGCGATCGCCGGGCTCGCGAGCGCCTCTAGGTCATAGGCGAGGCGCGAGAGGGAGAGCGCCTTGGTGTAATCGGCCTCATCCGGAAGAATGTCGGGAATGGTCGCCTGGAAGGTCGGCGTGAAGGCCGCGGAGCCCGACTGCATCACGAAGATCAGGGCGTAGACCTGCCAGATCTCCGTGACGAAGGGCAGGCACAGCGCGACGGCGGCACGCAGCACATCGAGCGCCACCAGCAGGCTGCGCCGCCGCACGAGATGAACGAAGGCGCCGGCGACCGGGGCGATGCCGACATAGGCGATCATCTTGATGGCCAGCGCCGTGCCCAGCACCGCGCCGGCATCGGCACCCGCCAGCTCGTAGGCGAGCAGGCCGAGCGCCACCGTGGCGAGCCCGGTGCCGAGCAGTGACAGCACCTGGGCCAGGAACAGGTGGCGGTAGGTTCGATTGGCGAGTGGGCTCAACATCTCGTCACCTCCTCCATCTGTTGGGCAAAGGCGCCCCCGGGTTCGCAGCCCAATGGGTTATGTTTCCAGAGCGCCGCCACCGGGCCGCCGCATGGCGGCAACACTGGGTGTGCTCGGATAGACCAGGACCTTGTCGATACGGCGACCATCCATATCGACGACCTCCCACTGCCAGCCGAGCCCGTCCACGCGGGCACCAGCCTCCGGAATGCGGCCCATCAGGTAGAGCACCAGGCCCCCCACGGTCTGATAGCTTCGCGCTCCGGGCAGTTTGATGCCAAGGATCTCTGCCGCCTCGTCCAGCGGCGTGGCGCTGTCCAGCAGCCAGGATCCGTCGTCGCGCTGCACGGCAGGCTCATGCGCCTCGTCCGCCGCAGAGCCGAAATCTCCAACAATGATTCCGGTGAGGTCGGTTGGCGTAACCACACCCTCCATGTGTCCGTATTCATCGTGGACGAGCGCAAGCGGTACCATCGCCCCACGCAGTACGCCGAGAAGCGAGAGCGCCTCCGCGGTATCCGGGACCACTGGCGGGATCCGCATCATGGCACGTGGATCGAGTGCTTCGTCGCGGGCCATCGCCGCCAGCAGGTCCCGCACCCGAACCACCCCCACCAGGGCGTCAATGGATCCCTCACCGACCGGCAGGAGGCTGTGTCGGGCGGTCAGGATCATTTCACGCCAGGCGGCATCTCCTGCGCGCAGGTCGAGCCAATCCACTTCACCGCGCGGCGTCATGACGGCGCGTACCGGGCGGGTGCCAAGGCGAAGCACACCCTGGATCATGCGCTGCTCACTGTTCTCGATGCTGCCTTGGCGCTCGGCTTCGGCGATCAGCGTGCGCAGATCGTCCTGCGTCACCTTCTCCTCCGGGTCGTCCGCCTGACCGAGCAGCCGGAAGATGGCGTTGGTGGAGACATTCAGCAGCCATACCGCCGGCGCTCCGACCTTCGCGACCACGGTCATCGGCGGCCCGACGAGGCAAGCGATGGCTTCCGGTCGCCGCAGCGCAAACCGCTTCGGCACCAACTCGCCAACCACAATCGAGAGATAGGTCACCAGGGCAATGACAACACCGAAGCCCAGGGGCTCGGCCGCCGCCAGCGGCATGCCAAGGTCGACAAACCAGCGAGCGAGGGCTCCGCCCAGCGTCGCGCCCGAGAAGGCACCCGCCACGATCCCCACCAGCGTGATCCCGATTTGCACGGTCGAGAGGAACTTGCCCGGATCCTCGGCCAGGGCCAGAGCCGCCCGCGCCCCGGCCCGCCCTTCCTCTGCCATGGCGCGCAGGCGGGGCCGGCGCGCCGAAACGATGGCCAGTTCTGACATGGCGAAGCAGCCATTCACCAGCACCAGCGCGAAGACAATGGCGAGGTCAAGCATGAGTCGAGGGCGGTCCTTGTTCGGTTGAGCAGGGCGGCCTTATGGCATGACGTAGCGCGCCTGTACCGTGTGGCCGTCCGGCATGCGGCCAGTGACCACGACGCGGGCGCCGCGGGCGATCGGCGTCTCCAGCGTGGTGGAGAAGCCGTCACCACTGGCGGCCAAATTTGCCGTGCGGTTCACCTGGCCTTCCTGAATCACCATCCGCGCCGTGGCACCGGCTCGCGGCGGCGCCACGCGGCCATGATTGACCAGGTAAACGCGGATCGCCGTGCCATTGGCGACCAGCTCCACCTCGTGGCCGTCGCTGCCGGTGAGCAGCCCGCCATTCGGACCCCGTCGCTCGCGCTGCTGCGCGAGGACTGGCGTGGTGGCAAGGGCCAGCGGCAGGCTGGCCAGGATCATGCGTCGGTTCATCAAAGTCTCTCCTTCTGGGGTCAGTAGGTTGTGGCCGGGCGCAGCGCGCCGGCCTCGGCCGCGGCGTCGCGCGCGGCCATCA
This sequence comes from Falsiroseomonas sp. E2-1-a4, assembly GCF_051433165.1. Taxonomy (NCBI): domain Bacteria; kingdom Pseudomonadati; phylum Pseudomonadota; class Alphaproteobacteria; order Acetobacterales; family Roseomonadaceae; genus Falsiroseomonas; species Falsiroseomonas sp. E2-1-a4. The sequence goes on from NZ_JBHMFS010000025.1 coordinate 50,973, forward strand.
GGCGTTCGAGCGGACGCCGCCCGAACAGCAGGAACAGCACCGGCGTCAGCACCGCGTCGAACAGGGTCGCGGTGACCAGCCCACCGAAGATCGTCACCGCGACGGGGTGCAGGATTTCCCGCCCCGCTTCCCCGGCCCCGATCATCAGCGGCACCAGCGCGAGCCCGGCCGAGAGCGCGGTCATCAGTACCGGCCCCAGCCGTTCCAGCGTCCCGCGGAGGACGAGGCCTCGCCCGAAGACCTCGCCCTCATGCAGCGCGAGGTTGATCCAGTGCGACACCTTCAGGATGCCGTTGCGTGCGGCGATGCCGGCCAGCGTCACGAAGCCGATCATCGAGGCCACCGAAAGCGGCTGCTCCGCGATCCACAGCGCCGCGACCGCACCCACGAGGCCCATCGGGATCACCGCCAGCACGATCAGCGCCAGCACGAGGGAACGGTACCGTTGCCACAGTACCAGTAGCACCAGCAGCGCCGAGACGGCGCCGAGGATCGCGATGGCGCGGCTCGCCGCCTCCTGCGCGCGGAAGGTGCCGTCCAGCACGATGCGAATGCCGGATGGCGGCGCAGCCTCGGCCACCAGCCGCGCGAGGTCGGCAGCAAGTGCCGCCATGTCGCGCGAGCCGTCGGCATTTGCATAGACCACGATGCGCCGCGCGCCATCCTCGCGCAGGATCTGGTTCGTCACCGAGGTCTCGACGACCTCGGCGAGGCGTTCCAGCGGCACCGCGCCATGCGGCGTCGGCAGCAGCAGCCCGCGCAGCGCCTCTGCGCCGCGTTGTTCGTCGGGCAGGCGCAGCACGATTTCGGTCCGCCGCGCTCCCTCACCAAGCGCGCCAAGAACGCGACCGCCGGCCAGCGCCTCGACCGAAGCGGTGACGGCCTGTGGCGTCAGCCCGTGCAGCGCAGCCGCGGCGGGATCGACGCGGATTTCCACCTGCGGCACCAGCGTCTGCGTCTCGACATTGATGTCCACAAGGCCGGGAATGCCCAGCATGCGCGCACGCAGCCCCTCGGCCACGATCCGCGTCGCCTCCTGATCCTGACCGAAAACCTTGAGCGAGAGCGCCGCCCGCACGCCCGAGAGCATGTGGTCGATGCGGTGGCTGATCGGCTGGCCCATCACCACCGAGGCCGGCAGCACCGAAAGCCGCTCGCGGATCTCGGCGAACACCGTCTCGCGCGGGCGGCCAGATGGGCGAAGCGTTACGTCGATCTCGGCCGCGTGCACGCCCTCGGCATGCGGATCGAGTTCGGCGCGGCCGGTGCGGCGGCCCACACTCACCACCTCCGGCACCTGCATCACCAGGCGTTCGGCAATCAGGCCAAGGCGCTGGCTTTGCTCGAGGCCGATGCCCGGCTCGAAGCGCATACCGACCAGGGCTGTGCCCTCGTTGAAGGGCGGCAGGAAGGCCCGCGGCAGCAGTGCGGCGCCGACGGCCGCCAGCGCCACGGCGCCCAGCACGCCGGCGATAACCAGGCGTGGCATGCGGAAGGCGCCCTCCAGCACGCGCGCTTGCGCACGCTTCAGCGCGCGCAGCATGGGCGTATCGCCATGCGCGCGCTTTGGCACCTTCACCAGCAGGAAGCTCGCCAGCGCCGGTGTGACAGTGATGGAGACAAGCAGGGAGGCGAGGATCGAGACGATGTAGGCGGCACCGAGCGGCACGAAGAGCCGCCCCTCCAGCCCCGACAGCGCGAACAGCGGCAGCAGGACCAGGACGATGATGAAGGTCGCGTAGAGGATGCCCGAGCGCACCTCCTGGCTCGCGCGCGCGATCACCACCATCGAAGGAAGCGGGTCGGGCCGCTCCGCGTTCTGGCGCATGCGACGGAGGATGTTCTCCACATCCACCACCGCGTCATCCACCAGTTCGCCGATCGCGATGGCGAGGCCGCCCAGCGTCATGGTGTTCAGCGTCAGCCCGAAGGCGTGGAAGACCAAGACCGTGACCAGGATCGAGATGGGGATCGCCGTCAGCGAAATCGCCGTCGCCCGCCCATTCAGCAGGAACAGCGCCAGCACCAGCGCCACCACGATCGCCGCCTTGAGCAACACGAAGCCCAGATTGGTGATCGAGGTCTCGATGAAGTCGGCCTGGCGGAACTGGATCTGGTTCGCGGTCACGCCCGTGGGCAGAGTGACCTGGATTTCGGCCAGCCGCGCCACGACGGCTCGGGTCACCGGCAGGGTGTCGGCGGCTGGCGCCTTCTGCACGCTGAGGATGACGGCGGGCTGGCCGTTGAATCCGGCATCGCCGCGCCGCGTGCGGGTGGCGAAGTCCACCTCCGCCAGCGTCCCGAGTGGCATTGCGCCGCGCGGGGTTGCCACTGGCAGCGCGCGCAGCGCGTCGAGGTCGGGCGCCGGTGCGCTGGCACGCAGCACGAATTCCACGCCGCGGTTCTCGACGAAGCCGCCGCCGGCGGAGGTACCGACACGGGCGATGGCCTGCGCGATGGCATCGATGCCGATCCCGGCCCCCGCCAGTGCCGCCGTGTCGGGGCTGATACGGACCTGCCGCACGGCGCCGCCGATCGGGTTCACCTGCACCACGCCCGGGACTTCGAGCAGGCGCGGGCGCACCTGTCCTTCCACCACGTCGCGCAGCGCGGCCGGATCAAGCCCGGGCGCGGTCACCGCGAGCAGCAGGATCTCGCCCATCACCGTGCCGATGCCGCCCATCTGCGCCGTCAGCCCCGGCGGCAAGCGGCCCTGCAGGCGGGCCAGGCGCTCGGCCGTGTCGGCGCGCGCCGCCGTCAGGTCGGCGGACCATTCGAACTCGGCGAGCACGATCGACAGGCCCGGCGCCGAGGTGGAGCGGATGCGCGCCAACCCCGGCGCACCGCGAAGTGCCGCCTCGACAGGGGCGGTGACCAGTCGCTCGACCTCGGGTGGGGCGAGGCCCTCGGCCTCGGTCATGATGGTGACGGAGGGCCGCGTCAGGTCGGGGAAGACATCCACCGGCACGCGCGGCAGGACATAGAGGCCGTAGGCGACAAGCAGCGCCGCCGCCGCCAGCACCGCGACGCGGTGCCGGAGGCTGGCCGAGACCAGGAAGTTGAACATGCCGGCCCCCTCAGCGGATCTGGTTCACGAGGAGGGCGCCCTGGACGAGCACCTGCTCGCCGGGTTCGATGCCGGTGAGGATGGCGACGCGCGTCGCATCCAGCGGCTCGAAGCGCACAACGCGCGGCTCGAACAGCTCGGGCTCGGCGTGGCGGAACACCACGGGCAGGCCGTTCGGCGCCTGCACCACGGCGTCCCGCGGCAGGATGATGGCGGTGCGACGCTCGGGCAGTTCGACCACCACCTGCACGCGGCGGCCGATCTCAAGGCCGTGGTCGGCGCCGCGGGGCCCGAAGTCGAGCAGCGCAGCCTGGCCGCGGAGCGCGGGCGCCCGGCCGAGCAGGGCGGCCGGAACCGGCGCCATGCCGCGGGCTTCGATGCTGGCGGCGGCACCGGGCGCGAGCGGCAGCGGCGCGAAGGCCTCGGCCTCAATCCGCACGCGGCCGGGGTCGAGGATTTCCACCAACGTCTGGCCCGGCGAGACCGCCTGGCCCTGCGAGAGGGCGACGGTCGCGATCACGCCATCGACCGGGGCGCGCAGCGTCTCGGCCCCGGCGATCTCGCCGGGAGCGGCGGCGAAGGGCACCACCAGCGCGAGCGCATCGCCCGCGCGCACTGGCTGGCCGCGCCGCGGCAGGGTGCCGTCGATCGCAACAATTCGGCCGGCGGTCGCGGGCTGGACGACGGCCTGCGCGTCCGGGCTCGGCAGCACGCGGCCGAGGAGAGTGACGTGCCGCGCGGCCTCCTCCGGCGTGACGCGACGGGTCCGCAGTTCCAGCAGGCGCTGTGTGGGCTTTGGCACGAAGACCAGCCCGTCGGCGCGGCGGCGCGGCGCGTCACCATCCTCGGCGGTGGCGGTCTCGGGGCCATGCTGGTGGTCCGGGCCACCCGGCCCCGCCGCGACCGGCGATGCGGCCAGCAGCGCGACCGCCAGCGCGGCGACACCGGCGCGGCGACGGCCGAACAGGAAGCCGACAGCAAGGGCGCCGATGCCGGTGCCGGCGAGGGCGATGAGCACCGTCTCGACCGAGACGCGGCGGTGCAGGAAATTACTGAGGGCGTGGGAGTGACCATGCGCCGCAGCGGGTGCGGCCGCCCCGCCAGGGACGCGGATGGTGCCGACCAGCAGGTCGGGCGCGGCGCCGCCGATGGTGGCGAGCACCTCGATCTCCCCCGTGCCGAGCGCCTCGGCCGGGATGCGGAAGGTGCCGTCCGGCTGCGGCTCGGCCCGCACGGTCCGGCCGGCAATATCGAGGTCGAGCGTGGCGCCCGAGGCCGGCGCGTTGTCGTCCTGGCGGTCGAGGTAGAGCGTCAGCGCGCCGCCCTTGAGGATGCCGACGAGCTGCCAGGCCTCGGAGACGGCGACGAGCCTTGGGCTCTGCGGCAGGGCCGTGGCGGTGGGTTCCGGACCATGCTTGTGGTCAGGGCCGCCAGGGCCAGCAAACGCAGGTGCGGCAAGCAGGAGTGAACAGAGGATAAGGCAGCGCAGCCCAGAACGGGCGCGCGAAAACAGATGTGGCATTGAAGCTCCACGGAACAGGGACACGGGCGGGCGCGGTGGCACCCGTCACGATGGCTCGGCACGCCAACCCGACATCGACCGCCGGCCCGAAGGCCCGGCGATCACCGGATTATATGCGCGTCGTGTTCACGCGGGGCGGGCGGTCAGGATTGTCGGGCTGCGCCCCGGAAAGACCACTGGACAGCGCCCAGCATGAGGCGGCCTCGAGCATTCGCGGCCCCATGCTCGCCGGGGCAGGTGCCAGGAAAGCGACACCATGCGCGTGGTCGGCCGAGAGACCGTCCGGCCCATCGTGCTGATGAACCGGAGCGTCGCCATGGCTATGCCGTTCGGCCGCCCCGAAGACCTGAAGCGAGGGCTGAGCCTCCAAGCCCGTTGCATCCGCGGCAAGCCAGGCGCGCTCCGCCTGAAGTGCAGCCAGCCAAGCGGCGGCTGGGTCTTCCCCGCCACCATGCGCGGCGGCGTGCCCAACCTGCCCCAAGAGCCCGGTGAAGAGCATCAAGGCAGCCAGCAGTATCCGGACGCGACGGGCAATACCATGGGGCACGATCGAGGAATTACCACTGCGGGGCGGTCTCTGTCCACGCTGCAACTGGAGGTCGCAAGCCACTGAGCGGAAACGGTGTCTCACCCGATCGGGATTAAACTGGGCTCGGTAGCTGGACCATGGCGCACCTGGCACGGACGCGGCCGGTTAGCGCTCCTCCGACGGCTTGACGTGGCGGAAGGCCCAGAGAAGCGCCAGGTCATAGGCGATCTTGAGCACGCCGCAGAGGATAAAGGGAGCCGTCGTGTATCCGGCGGCGATGATGGCGCCCGCAATCGCAGGGCCGGCCGCGGCCGCGAGGCTCCTGGGCACCGCGGTGAAGCTCGCCGCCGCCGTCCGCTCGGGCGGGGTGACCACAGCCATCACGTAGGAGGTCCGCGTCGGCACGTCCATTTGCGACAGCGCCGCCCGCACCAGCAGCAGGCCGAGCGCCCACTCCACGGTCGGCGCGAGGACCGCCGCGATGAGGCAGAGGCTGGACGGGATGTGCGTGTAGACCATGGTGTTGATCAGCCCGATCCGTCCCGCTAGCCAGGCGGCGACCGGGAAGGAGAAGGCCGACAGCACCCCCGACCAGAAGAAGAATAGCCCGGCTTGCGCCAGCGAGAGGTCGAAGCGCTCGAACAGCCAGAGCGCGAGCAGCGCCTGCACCGCAAGCCCGCCCGCGAAGCTGTCCACGCTGAACAGCGCCGCGAGCTTCACCACGATCCCACGCGAAGGACCGAGGGGTGCATGCCGTTCCCGGCGTTCCGCGGCCGGCGACGCCGGGATTGCGCGATAGGTCAGCAGGCAGGCGACACCGAGCCCCGCATAAAGCAGAAATGCCGAGCGCAGCGCCTCCATTTCCGCCAGGCCGGCTCGCGCGAGAAGCTGGGGCGCGCCTGCGGCAAGCGCGCCCATGGCTGCCGCCAGCGCGCCGACCAGGCTATAGCGCGCGAACACGGCGGTCCGGCCCACATCCGGCGACGCTGAGGTGAGCAGCGCCTGCTCCAGCGGCGCGAAAATGCTCACGCTGCCGGCCGACGGATTGATGGTGCCCAGCAGCGCGACGAGCGCGATCGCCGCGAAGCCGGCCGCCACGGCAAAGCCCAACCCGGTCGCCGTCATCAGCCCCGCGGCGAACAGGAGCAGGAGGCGTGGGTCCAGACGGGCGCCCGCGACACCCACGCCCAACGTCATCAACGCCGAGCCGAGCAGCGCCAGCGTGGCGACAGCCCCGACCTCGGCGGCACCGAAGCCGAGAGCGAGGAGATAGGCAGGCAGCAGCACCGCCACGAGGCCATCACCGAAGTCGCGGATCCCCCTCGCAATAAGAACCCGTCGGATCACGCTTGCGACCACCCGCGTAGGCTCATTGCTGGACGGGACGGTCGTGCCGCCCGTTACCGGTGCCCTGCGCCGCATCAGCCCAGGACGAGCTTCAGTGCCAGGCCAACCGCCGCCGTCACGCCCAGCGTCCGGATGAGGCCCAGCTTCAGCCAGAACACGCACACCGCGGCCAGCGAGGCCAAGGCGAGCGCCAGCACGTCAAGGCTGCCCGGCACCGGCAGGTCCAGTGCCAGGATGCCAAGTCGCACCTCGCGAACCTCGGCGAACAGCACCCGCAGCCCGAACCACAGCGCCAGGTTGAGGATCACGCCGACCACAGCGGCAGTCACGGCGGCGAGGGCGCCCGTAAGCTTGCGGTTGCCGTGCAGCCGCTCGACGAAGGGCGCACCGAGGAAGATCCAGGCGAAGCAGGGCGCGAAGGTCACCCAGAGAACCAGGATGGAGGCGAGCACACCGTAGGCGATGCCCCCAGCGCCATGTCCGCCGAGGAAGCCCACAAACTGCAGCACAAGGATCAGCGGCCCGGGCGTGGTCTCCGCCAGCCCGAGCCCGACCAGCATCTGGTCCGCCGTCAGCCAGCCATAGCCCTGCACCGCCTCCTGCGCCACATAGGCCAGCACGGCATAGGCGCCGCCCACAGTCACCACCGCCATGACCGAGAAGAACCAGGCGATGTCGGCGAACACGCCACCCACGGTGCCGATCAGCAGCGCCGTCGGGAACAGCCAGAGTGCCACAGCAATCCACCCTGCGCGCCAAGCTTGCGCCGCGAGCCGGGCTGGACGCTCGGGGTCCGCCGCTAGGACGGCGTCCAGCAGGGCTGGCGGGCCGTCCTTCGCCTTGCCGTGGTCGCTGGCACGGAAAGCCCAGGGGAGCAGATAGCCGATGAGCGCCGCGCTGAGCACGACGAAGGGGAACGGGACGTCGAAAGCGAACAGCGCGAGGAACGCGGCGCCCGCCACGGCCCAGGCCGCGCCGGTCTTCAGCGCCCGCCGCGCCACGCGCAGCAGGGCCTCCACCACCAGCACGAGCACGGCCGCCTTCAGGCCGAAGAACAGCGCCGCCACGAGCGGGACCTGGCCGAAGGTGACGTAGACCACCGAGAGCACCAGCATCACCACAGCGCCTGGCAGGATGAACAGCATTCCCGCCGCCACCCCACCGCGCACGCCGTGCAGCAGCCAGCCGAGATAGGTGGCGAGCTGCTGGGCCTCGGGTCCAGGGAGCAGGTTGCAGAAGCTGAGCGCGTGGAGGAAGCGCGCATCGGACACCCAGCGCCGCTGGTCCACCACCTCGCGGTGCAGCAGCGCTATCTGCCCGGCGGGGCCGCCGAACGAGAGCAGCCCGATGCGCCACCAGACGCGCAGTGCCTCGCCGAAGGTGGGGAGTTGCGCCTCGGCGGGCGTGCCTGGCGTTTTCTCGGCCTTGCTCATGCTGTCGGGGGTCATGCCTTGCTCCCTGGTGCCGGCCAGTTGTGGGTCTCGGCTGTGGCATCGCGCGCCCAGCGGTAGAAGGCGTCGTAAAGGCCCATCGCGGCGTCGAGCTGCGCCAAGTCCTCGCGGTACATGCGGGAGAGCCCGAGCGAGGCGGCAAGCAGCCCTGCCGCCTCGGGCGCCAGGTCGTGCCTGGAGGTGTCGGCGCCACGCACGATGGTCGCCAGCCGCAGCAGCGCATCGGAGCGAAGGCCGAACTCCTCGACCATGACGTCGAAGGTGCAGAGTTCGTCGCGGTGGCTCCAGAACACGCCATCGATGTCGAAGGGCGTAGCTCCGAAGCGGTCAGCAACCGCCATCACCTCGGACGGAGCAACGAACAGGAACACCGCCGTGGGATCAATGAAGCGGCGGACCAGCCAGGGGCAGGCGATGCGGTCGATCTTCGGGCGAGCGCGTGTGACCCAGACGGTGCGACCCTGGGGGTCGCGCGGCGGGACGTGATCCGGCCGGACGAGCAGGCAGCCGGTTGCCGCCCAGGCCTCGAAGCCGCCCTCCAGCGCCTCGGCGGTGTTGCCCGCGTGGCGGAGCCAGGCGGCCACGCCCTGGCTCAGTTTGAGGCCGCGTTGGCAGATGACGGCGAGTGGGCTTCCGGCGAAATCGCCCGCCCAGGCGGCAACTAGGCGAAAGTCTCGTCGGACCGCCCCAGGCAACGTGCGGGTGTCGCGGGCGAAGTCCTCGTCGGTGCGGACGTCCAGGATGATCGGCGCGTCTCGCGTTCCGAGAAGCCGGGCAAGCTGGTTTGGGGTAATGATGTCAGGGCTCGGCACGTGCGTCCTCCTTCGGCGCGGGACGCCGGAGCATGGACGCGATGCTTGGGCCGAAGCCTCACGGGGCGATCGCGGAGGGCCCCTTGCCGAGAGGATGCGCAGCACGAATGTCAGGGTCAAGATCGGGTTGAGTCGCCGTGGGCGCACACTCTCGGCTGGCGAGACGTGTCTCACAGACGCCAGCGAAGGTTGGAATCCGGTTCCCACCGCTGCTCCAGTCGGTTTTCCAACCTCACGTTTTCCATACGGCGATGGCGCCCTGAACCGCAGGTTTCCTGGGGTTTTGCAGCGACGGCTTGAGGGTTGGAGAACGCAACGACCGGCATTTCCGTCTCCGCAGGGCCATTCTCTCTCCGAAGCTCGGGGGTAGCTCGATCTAACCCTCAAGCTTTACTCGTTGATCCTGCGAGAATTTCTCTGCGCTGAGCTTGGGCCTTTTCAGCAAGTCGACCGCTCGGCAGTGGATGCCGGAGGAAAGAACGTCTCCTTTCCCCCCGAGCCGATTATCGGGAGCAATTGCTGGCGTCGCTCCTGGCGCTTGCGCAGCAGGGACCTGAAGCGGACGGTCTGATTTAAAGGTGTTGGGAGAGAGAAGCAGGCGGTTGATCCGACCGCCAACTTGGCAGCCTTGGACTTGGTCAAGCCGTCGGTAAGGCAACCCGAGCAAGCTCGGCAATAGGATCTCAATCAAGCTGTAACCTGGAAAACGCGCTCTAACGTGACACTAGAGTTTATCGAACACAGACCCGATTCTAGGGCTATATAGACGTTCATATGTGCGCAGCAGAAACGCATCGGTCATACCTGCTACGTAATCAGATATATGACGCATTTTATCCGGCGATCTTCTATATTCCTCGCGACTATTTTTTGGCAGCAACTTGCAGGGCTCCGAGCTGAGCGCCTCGAAAACTGCAATTACAAGCTGCTGTCCTTTGAATTCGAGTTGTTGTACCTCTGCGCTGAATATAACTCTTTTCCGTACTAGCTGAGTCAGATGGTCAAGAAGCCGGCGAGCGTCCTCATGCACCTCCGCGCGGTATCGGATTAGTGGATGATTTAGTGTTTCAATTGTATCGATGAAGCAGTTACGAACAAAGTAGCCAACCAGACGGCTGATCGCACGCTTTCGCTGAGATCCATCACCAAACAGCATCGAGACGAACCGGCCAAAATTTATATCATGATATCCAGAGACAAAGTGTTGGCAGACAGACTCTGGCACCAGTTCGATAAAATCAGGCTCGCGGATTAGTCCGATTGCCACTACATCCTCGAGGTCATGAACGCCGAAAGTAATATCGTCTGCCAGATCCATTATGCTACAGTCGAACGACTTATGAATAGGCTTTGCATGTCCGTTGTGGTGTAACAAGACCTCAACAAACTGCTTTCGATCGCTCTCGTCTAAAGGGTCCAGCAACCAGTCTACTACATCTGTTTCTGATGACATGTAACATTTGGGAGGCTTAGACAATTCTCGATCTAAAAGTTTGACTGTGGTTGTTTTATTTGTCAGAGTTGGATCAACTCCGTGTCTTTTCACCGCTTCGAATACTACCGGGTACTTGAGGGTGCCGAGAAGAGCTCTGCGAGTGAGATCTGCCCCTTCGTTTTGCGAAAACTTCTCAAGTCTGGACAGAATGCGAAGCGTCTGTCCGTTGCCCTCAAATCCGCCACTAGAGCGCATACAGTAATTAAGCGCAATCTCTCCACCGTGTCCGAATGGCGGATGTCCTAGATCGTGAGTTAAACCTACAGCCTGAATCAAACTTGGCTCCGGTAGATGTTCTACTCCCGGGTGGTTGGGATTGATCTGTGCTAGTTGACCTCGAAGGCTGACGGAAACCTGAGCCACCTCGATGGAGTGGGTCAGACGATTTCGGTAAAAATCGCTGTCGCCAAGATTCAGGGTCTGCGTTTTCCCCTGCAGGCGCCGGAAAGCCGCTGAGTGAACGATACGACCGTAGTCTATGTCCCCGTGGCTGCGTGCGTCGTCAGATCGCTTCAGCCATCCGCTTCGCCGTTCGATCCAGACGTCCACCTGTCGACCCTCCAAAAGCGTCCCATGATTTACCCGGCTTGTAACCCTCCTGACCACCTTAGAACCCTCGACTAGGATCGCGGTGGCGCGTCTTGCGACATGTTTAGGTCGTTCCCCCGAAAGTCTGGTCCAGCATGGCGGGGAGGCGGCGTCCTTGGCCGCGGCTACGTTCAGCGCCCGAATGGCAGCGGCCTTCAAGCGAAGGGCTTCGAACCAATGCTGTGCCTCCAAGGAGGGCAGCGGCACCTCGATGGCGGCGAGGCCTTGAGGCGAGAGCGTCTTGTTGCGAGCGATTGAGCCGGGCGATGCGGCCTCGATGTGGGAGAAGCCCTCGCGCGTCGTGAAATAGAAGAAGATGAAGCCCGGCAGGAGCCGGGCTGGATCCGTCGCGCATGTCAGCATGCGGTGGTTCCCGACGCAGCCGGCATCGGGAGTGTCAGGAATTCCGTGTGTGGCCGGTCGGTTGAACGACACGGTCAGGCCATGGCGCGTGTGAAGCGGTCGCCGAACAGGACGGCGAATTGCGCCTTGGCCATGGACCACTCACGCGGCGGCATGGTCCATTCCTTTTCGGCCCTGTTCAAGACCAGAAACAGCAGTTTCAGCGCCGCCTCATCAGTCGGGAAATGCCCCCTGGCGCGGATCGCGCGACGCAGCCGGGAGTTGAGGGCCTCAATGGAATTCGTGGTGTAAAGCAATCGCCTGACCTCCATGGGAAATGCGTAGAACGGCACCACCTCGCCCCAGGCGCGGCGCCAGCTTTGGCCGATGGCGGCGTATTTGCGGCCCCAGGGGCTGGCCTCGAACGCCGTCAGCGCCGCCTCGGCCGCGGTGGCATCCACCGCGCGGTAGATGTCCTTCAAGGCCGCTGCCACCGGCTTGCGCTCCTTCCAGGAGACGAAATCCAGGCTGTGGCGCAGCAGATGCACAATGCAGGTCTGCACCGTGGCCTCGGGGAACACCGCCAGGATCGCCTCGGGAAAGCCCTTCAGCCCATCCACCACGGCGAGCAGGACATCCTCGACGCCGCGGTTGCGCAGTTCGTTCATCACCCGCAGCCAGAACTTGGCGCCCTCGTTCTGCTCCAGCCAAAGCCCAAGGATTTCCTTGCTGCCGCCCGCTCTGACGCCGAGCGCGATGTGCACCGCCTTATTGCGGACCAGCCCCTCGTCGCGGACCTTCACCCGCAGCGCGTCGAAGAACACCAGCGGGTAGACGGGCTCCAGTGGCCGCGCCTGCCAAGTGGCGATCTCATCCAGCACCGCGTCGGTCACCGTGCTGATCAGGTCCGGCGAGACCTCGATGCCGTACAGGTCCAGCAGGTGGCCCGCGATCTCCCGTGTGCTCATGCCGCGGGCGTACATCGAGATGATCTTGTCGTCGAAGCCGGGGAAGCGCCGCTGGTACTTCGCAATCAGCAGCGGATCAAAGCTCGCCTGCCGGTCCCTGGGCACCTCCAGCGCCATGCGGCCAGTGCCGGTCACCACGCTCTTGCGGCCATAGCCGTTGCGGCTGTTCCCGGCGCCGCCATCACCCGCCAGGTGGTGGTCCATCTCGGCATTCAGCGCCCGCTCGGCCAGCGCCTTCTTCAACTGATCCAGCAGACCGCCCTGGTCGAAGGCGGTGCTCGCCTCCGCACCGGACAGCAGCTGGTCCAGGATTTCGTCCGGTATCTGTGGGGCTTTCCGTTTGGCCATGAGGGGTTCCTTTCCTCCCATCATGACCGGCCGCACACGAAATTCGCGACAGTCCCGCCGGCATCTTCTAGGCTAGCAAGTGCGATACCTCGTTCCCAGGCCATGAGGTTGCTGAAAACGACGTCCCCGGCCTCGATGCGATACAGACTCTGCCAAGTGAATTCGGCACCGGACATCGTTCGTCGCTGGAACATGCCACGAAAGAAGCTGCGAATTCCGATTTCCGTATAGAGCGTCGCGGATTCGATGGCGACCTCGCGACGCACCAGCGGCGCGACATCAGCCAAGCGGGCACGCGGGCTGTCTGCTTGAGACCAAGGATCTCGGCGTAGTCCTTGGCCTGCTGCAGGCCATCTGAAGCGCTCAGATAGGTAGGCTTCGCTTCCACGACGGCGAGCGCCAGGTCGGGGCAGTAGCGGAGCAGGTAGTCGCCGCGTTTACGGCGCCCGCGGCGAGGCTGCCCGGCGACGAAGACGACCCGTCCTTCGGTGAAGGTTCGCTGCTCCTGGATGGCGTGCGGCGAGGCGTCCCATCCAGCAACATGCAGCCTAGGCACCACGAAGAGGCGACATGTATCCGCTTCGGTGTTCAACTCGCCTCCGTAGCCAGAGACCCCGACCGACGGCAGGTCATGGGCATGCATTCAGTCCAAGCTCGGAATGTCGCCTGCGAAAGTCGGACAG
>NZ_JBHMFS010000026.1:0-56662 GCF_051433165.1 Falsiroseomonas sp. E2-1-a4
GGTCAATGGCCGCGCCTGTTGAGTATCCCGCAACGACCGCGCCGGCTTCAGCCTAGCGCCTCCGCCACGCCAACCAGCAGCGCCTCCGCATAGGGGCGGCCGACGAGCTGGAGGGAGGCCGGCAGGCCGCCATCCTCGGCGGGCCAGGGCAGGGCGATGCTTGGCAGGCCCGCGAAATTGGCGAGCGCGGTGAAATCCGCCTGGTCCACCGGCGCCGGCGTGCCATGGGCAAAGGCGCGCTGCGGGGCCGTCGGCATCAGCAGCAGGTCGAAGCGATCCAGCGCCCGGAGCACGGAGGCCTCCACCTCCCGCAGCCGGAACTGGGCGCGGGCCAGCCGCACGGTGCCGGCATCGCGGCCATAGGCGAGGGCGGCGCGGAAGCCGGGGCTGGCGGCGGCCGGGTCGTCGATCAGCGCCGGATGCAGCGCGGCGGCCTCAGCCTCCAGCAGCAGAAGGCCGGCCCGGCGGGCGGCGCCCGGGTCCCATGCCGGCATCGCCACCTTCTCCACCACCGCGCCGGCGGCGCGCAGCCTGTCGGCGGCGGCGATCCAGGCGGCGCGCAGGGCGGGTTCCATCGCAGCCGCCAGGGCCGGTTCCGGCAGGCCGATCCGCAGGCCGGCCAGGCGCGGCGGCGCATCCGGCACCGCCTGCCAGCCGGGCGGGGTGGGGCGCCAGGCGGGGTCGGCCAGATCCTGGACCACCATGGCTTGCAGCCCCAGCCCGGCGAGGCGCGGCGTGGCGGCCAGCATGCCGACGGCATCGAGCGCAGGAGACAGCGGCACCACGCCACTGCGCCCGACCAGGCCGCGCGTCGGCTTCAGCCCGACCACGCCGCAATAGCCGGCCGGGATCCGGACGGAGCCCATGGTGTCCGTGCCCACCGCCAGCTTCACGAAGCCCGCTGCCACCGCCGCTGCGGAACCGCCGGAGGATCCACCGGGGGTGAAGCCGGCGCGCAACGGGTTCATGCAGCGGCCGAAGCCCGGCGTATCCGTTGTCGCCCCCAGCGCGCCCTCATGCATCGCGAGCTTGCCGAGGATGACCAGCCCGGCCTCCCGCAGACCCCGCACGCAGGGCGCGTCCAGCGTCGCCACCACCTGGCGGAAGGCGGCGATGCCGGCAGTGGCTTGCAGCCCGGCGACATCGACATTGTCCTTGATGCCGATGGCGAGGCCGCGCAGTGGGCCATCGCCCCGCGGCGTCGCGGCCAGGGCGCCGGCGGCATCCACCTGCCAGAAGGCGCCTATCGCGCCATCCTGCTGCGCGATGCGATTGAGCAGTGCGGCGATGTCACGCATATTCTGTCCTTCTAGGCTACCCCAGTATAGAGCCGCCGCAGCCGGGCGAGGAAATCCGGCCCCATCTTGCTGCGCGTGCCGACCACCACATCCACCGGCGGCAGCAGCGTATCGGACGCTGCCATGGAGAAGTCGCGTACAAATTCCACGCGCGCATCCCGCGCCGCCGCGACCGCTGCCGCATCGCCGCCGGCGCGCAGAACGCGGGCGGCCACCACGCCGCATTCCACCGCCTGCGTCGCGCCCTGGCCGAGCGTCGGCACCATCGCCTGCGCCGCATCGCCAAGAAACAGCGCCCGCCCATCCAGCGCGTGACGCAGCACCGGCACGGTGGCGGATCGCGCCCAGTGAATCTGCGCGATGTGCTGGTCGATCTTTGCCAGCATCCAGGCCACGGCGTCACAGGGCGCACCCGTCTCCGGCGTGAACAGCGCGCGCTGCGCCGCGGCCGTCTTCATCGGCTCGGGAATCTGGCCATCGCTCGCAAGCGGGAAGGTGCCGGCAATGTAGACGGCGCCGCCCGGCACGCGGAAGGACAGCAGCCGGGCATTGCCATGGAACCACTGGCCGTAATCGTCAAAGGGGCAGTCCGCCGCATCGGCCACCAGCAGCCGCCAGATGCAGACGCCGAGCAGCGTGCCCTCGGCTTCCCCCGCCGCCAGGGCGCGCAGCCGGCTGTAGCGGCCATCGGCGCCGACCAGAAGATCGAAGCCGCCATCGCGCCGCAGGCCATCGGCGGTACGGAACACCGGCACCAGGCGGCCGGCCGCATCCTGCTCCAGCGCTTCCAGCGCATGGCCATGGCGCGTGCAATCTGCCACCGGCGCGCGCAGCAGGCGGTAGAGTTCGGACCAGCGAATGCGAACGCCCGGTTCCTCGGCCACCTGAAGCAGGTCCAGGTCGAACAGCCGCGTGCCATCCGCAAGGTCGATGAACCAGCGCTGCCAGGGCAGCGACGCGGCGCGCAGCGCCGTGTGCCGGGCCGGCATGTGCAGGCGCAGCGCCTTCAGCGCATTGGGGCCGATATTCAGCCCTGTGCCGGATTCCCCCTGGTCGCCCGGTGCCACACGCTCGAAGGCTGTCACGTCGAAGCCGTGCAGCCCCTCCGCCAGGAGGCTGCCCGCAACGCCAGTGCCGATGATGCCGATCCGCATGAAGCCACCTTCAGAATCCGCGCCAGGCCGTGCAATCGGTGCGCCACAGGCAGTATGCTTCCGCGATGCCCCAGCTTGCCATCCACCGCCTGTCCATGGCCCATCCGGGTGATCTGTCTGCGCTGCATGCGCTGATGCAGTCAGGTGCGGTGCGCGCCGGCGACATCCGCGCGGTGATCGGCAAGACCGAGGGCAATGGCGGGCTGAATGATTTCACCCGCGGCTACTTCACGCAGTCGCTGATGCTGCTGCTGTGTGCCGCGACCGGCGCCGACCCTGCCGCACTCGCCGCGCGCATACCCTGCGTGCTGTCGGGCGGGACGGAGGGGGCGCTTTCGCCGCACTACCTGGTCTTCGCCGTGGATCGCGCGGCGACCGGCGCGCGTGGCCTGGCGATGGGCACCGCCTTCAGCGCGCCGACGCCGCCTGCGGAGATCGGGCGGCAGGCGCAGATCCTCGCGGTGGCACAGGCGGTGCGGGATGCCGTGGCCGATGCCGGCATTGCACGGGCGGAGGATGTGGCGCTGGTGCAGGTCAAGGCACCCTGCGCGCAATCGCCGGGACCAGAGGCGCGCAGCGGGGATCCGCGGGTGCTGATGGCGCTGTCGCGCGCCGCCGCGGCCTTCGGCGTGGGCCTGGCGCTGGGCGACATTCCGGAGGCGCGGGAGGCAGAACTGCTGCGCGACGTCGGCCGTTTCAGCAACCGCGCCAGCATCTCCTCCGGTATCGAGGTGACGGCGAATGAGGTGGTGGTGTTCGGCCAGGCGGATGGTTGGGCGCCGGACCTGGTCGCCGGCGTCGCGCCACTGGCCGATCTGCTGGACCTTGAAGGTGTCGTGGCCGCCTTCCGCGCCGCCGGGCTGGATGCCGCGCCCGCCGTGCCCGCAGCACAGCGCGCGCGGGTGATCGGGGTGCTGGCGAAGGGGGAACCGGATAGATCGGGCGCCATTCGCGGCGCGCGCCACACGATGCTCGGCGATACGGATCTCGATGCCCAGCGGCATCTGCGCGGCGCGTTGGGCGCCATCGTGGCCAGCGTCGCCGGCCACGGGCAGGTCTTCGTCAGCGGCGGGGCGGAGCATCAGGGGCCGCCGGGTGGCGGCCTGGTCTGCGTCTTCGCCCGCGCCGGCTGAACCGCTTCAGCGTGCCGCGTCCATCACCGCATGCGTCCAGGCGCCGGTCGGCGCGCGGGTTATGACGGGGGATTCGCCGCCCGACGAAAGCAGCGTCTGCACCGTGCGCTCATAATCCGCCGGGTCCAGGCGGCCGCCGCCGGTGGTGTCCAGCAGCTTGGCGATCTCGCCCATCATGCGGCGCTGATGCGCCTCCGTCTGCGCGCCGGAGGTGTCGTTGTCCAGCACGATGGCCGCCGCCGCATCCGGATTCTGCCGCGCCCAGTCCCAGCCCTGCATGGAGGCGCGGACGAAGCGGCCCATGCGGGCGACGAAGGCGGCATCCATCAGCCGGCTTTCCAACACATAAAGCCCATCCTCAAGCGTCGCCACGCCCTGGTCGGCATAGCGGAACACCGTGAGCTGGTCTGGCCGGAAGCCGCCATCGACGACCTGCCAGTATTCATTATAGGTCATGGTGGAAACACAATCCGCCTGACGCTGCAATAGCGGGTCCACGTTAAAGCCCTGACGCAGCACGCGCACGCCCTGCGGCGTGCCGTTGGTCGGCAGGTTCAACCGCGCCATCCAGGCGAGAAAGGGATATTCGTTGCCGGAGAACCACACGCCGAGCGTGCGGCCACGCAGATCGGCGGGTGTGCGGATGCCCGTCTCCGCACGGCAGGTCAGCATCAGGCCGGATTGCTTGAAGGGCTGGGCGATGTTCACCAGCGGCACGCCACGTTCCCGGCTGGCGAGTGCCGCCGGCATCCACTCCACCACCACATCGGCGCGGCCGCCGGCCATGATCTGCGGCGGGGCGATGTCCGGCCCGCCCGCGTTGATCCGCACATCGAGGTTGGCGGCGCGGTACATACCGCGCGCCTGCGCCACGTAATAGCCGGCGAATTGCGCCTGGGTGACCCACTTCAATTGCAGCGTCACACGCTCAACCCCCTGGGCCTGTGCCGCCGCGGCACCCGCCAGCAGCCCGAGGCCCACCAGCCCACTTAGAATGGCACGTCGCATGGCTGTCTCTCCTGTTCTCATGGGCGAATTGATGGGTGCCAGAAAGTCGCGGCGCGCTCGGCCAAAGCGATCAGTCCGTAAAATGCCGAACCCGCGACCGCCGCGACAATGATTTCCGCCCAGACCAGATCGAGAGCGAGCTTCGCCGCCTCCGTCGTAATGCGGAAACCCATGCCGGTGGTCGGGCTGCCGAAGAACTCCGCGACGATCGCGCCGATCAGCGCCAATGGCGCGTTGATCTTGAGCGCGGTGAAGATGAAGGGCAGGGCTGCGGGAAGTTTCAGCAGCCACAGCGTCTGGCCAGGGCTTGCGGCGTAGCTTCGCATCAGGTCGCGTTCCAACGCGCCGGCGGCGGCGAGGCCAGCCACCGTGTTTACCAGCATCGGGAAAAAGGTCATGGCGACGACGACGGCGGCCTTCGATGGCCAATCGAAGCCGAACCACATCACCATGATCGGCGCGATGCCGACAACTGGCAGCGCCGCCACCAGATTACCCAGCGGCAGCAGCCCGCGCCGCAGGAAGGGCACCCGATCCGCCACCAGCGCCAGCGCGAAGCCGGCGCCGCAGCCGATGGCGTAGCCTGCCAACACCGCCTTCGTGAAGGTCTGTACGAAATCGCCCCATAGCATCGGTGCGGCGGAGGCCATGCGCAGCGCAATGGCGGATGGCGCCGGCAGCAATACCATCGGCACGGCAAGGCCGACCACCAGTACCTCCCAGAGCGCCAGCAGCGTCGCACCGAAGGCGAGCGGCGCGCCCAGCGCGGCGAGACCTTCCCCTGGCGCATCGCCCAGGCGCTGGAGCAGCCAGGCCGCAAATCCTGTGGCAACGACCACGCCAACCCAAAGCAGCGCGCCAGCTGCGCCGGCATGCATGGCCGCAATCAGCGCGGCGAAGCTGGCCATGACGGCCGAGGCGAGCAGCGCCGTCACGCCCGCACCCCCATGCGTCGCGCGACAAGGCGCTCCGCCGCGCCCAGCACGCCGACCAGCGTGGCCGACAGAATGGCGGCCGCGACCAGCGCCGCCCAGATCTGAATGGTCTGGCCGAAATAGGACCCCGCCAGCAGCCGCGCGCCCAGCCCGGCCTGCGCGCCCGCCGGCAGCTCCGCGACAATGGCGCCCACCACCGCGGCGGCCATCGCCACCTTCAGCCCGGCGAACAGGAAGGGCAGGGAGGTCGGCAGGCGCAGCTTCCAGAACATCTGTGCCGGTGTTGCCGACCAGGTCCGCATTAGGTCCCGCGCCATGGCATCCGGCGCGCGCAGTCCCTTCACCATGCCAATGGCGATGGGGAAGAAGCAGAGATAGGCGGCGATGATCGCCTTGGGCAGCAGCCCCTCCAGCCCCATGGCGCCGAGCGCCACGATGACGATCGGGGCCAGGGCCAGCACCGGCACGGCCTGCGAGGCGACGATCCACGGCATCAGGCTGCGCTCCAGCGCGCGAATATGCACGACGGCGACGGCCAGCAGCACACCAATAGCCGTGCCGATGCCGAAGCCCACCAGCGCCGCCGAGAGCGTGACCCAGGCATGACGCACCAGGCTGCGGCGGGATGTGACGGGCAGCGTCACCGTGCTGCGCCACAGCTCATCCATGATCTGGTGCGGCGCGGGCAGCAGCGGGCGGGCGTGGTTCAGCGTCAGCCGGACCATGTCCATCAGGCGGGGCGTGGCGCCGGCGCGTGCCTGCGTATCCGCCACCACCTGCCAGTTCATCCAGATGGCACCGCCATACCATAGCAGGATCAGGCCCGCGCAGATGGTCAGCACCGGGACGATGCTTCTAGACATCGTAGGAATGGCCGGCGCGCAGCCCCTCTCGCACCCGCTGGGCGATGCGCAGGAATGCGGGTGTCTCGCGGATTTCCAACGGGCGGTCGGGGCCGAGGTCGCAGTCCACGATACCCGTGATGCGCCCCGGCCGCGGCGACATCACCACGATGCGGGTGGAGAGAAACACGGCCTCCGGAATCGAATGGGTCACGAAGACCACCGTCTTCCGCGTGGCCGCCCAAAGCTTCAGAAGCTGTTCGTTGAGATGGTCGCGGACGATCTCATCCAGCGCCCCAAAGGGCTCGTCCATCAGCAGCAGCTTGGGTTCGAAGGCAAGCGCGCGGGCGATGGAGGCGCGCTGCTGCATGCCGCCCGAAAGCTGCCAGGGAAACTTGCGCTCGAAGCCGCAGAGGTTGACCAGCGCGAGTTGCGCCTTCGCCCGCGCTTCCCGCTCCGCACGCGGAATGCCCATGATCTCCAGCGGCAGCATGACGTTGCCCAGGATGGTGCGCCAGGGATAGAGCGCCGGCGCCTGGAACACATAGCCATAGTCCCGCGCCAGCCGCGCCTGTTCCGGCGTGCGTCCATTGACAGCGATGCTGCCGCCGGTGGCGCTTTCCAGATCAGCGATCACGCGCAACAGCGTTGTCTTGCCGCAGCCGGAGGGGCCGATCAGGGAGATGAACTCGCCCGGCGCGATGTCCAAGTTGATGTTTGAGAGCGCCTGCACCGGCCCGTCGCGCGTGGTGAAGACCAGTGACAGGTCGCGCGCGGCGATGACGGGTTCAGCCACGCTGCGTGATCTCCCAAAGGCGGGAGGGGCTGAGCGGCATTTCGCAAATCTCGATGCCCTGTGCCGGCAGATCGAGCGCATCCTCGATCGCCTGCGCGAACAGCGCGCCGACGGGAATGGCACCCGCTTCCCCCGCACCCTTCACGCCGAGCGGGTTGAGAGGGGAGGGTGTCACGGTGTGGTCTAGCCGCATGCGCGGTACGTCCAGCGCGGTGGGGATCAGGTAGTCGGCCAGGCTCGCATTCAGCAACTGGCCACTCTCGTCCCAGGCGAGCTGTTCGAAGAAGGCATTGCCGATGCCCTGCGCCACGCCGCCATGGATCTGCCCTGCGAGGATCAGCGGATTGATCACCGTGCCGCAATCATGCACCACGACATAATCCAGGATGGTCGGGCGCAGCGTTCCCGCATCGAATTCGATGATCATCGCGTGCACGCCGCTCGCCGTGGCGCCGCCGGCGGGACCGAAATAGCTGGTGGCTTCCAGCCCCGGCTCGGTGCCGGGCGTGACGGCGCCGCGCATGGGGTTTGCCAATCCCGCAAGCTTGCCGAGCGTGATGGCGTGGTCCGGCACGCCGGCGACATGCACCTTGCCCTCCGCCAGGACGAGATCCTCCTCCCCGCATTCGAAATGCGCCGCCGCCGTGCGCAGCACTTTCTGCCGCACCACCTTCGCCGCCTCATGCGCCGCGCTGCCCGCCACAACGACGCCGCGGCTGGCAAAAGTGCCGACGCCCCAATAGAACTGGTCGGTGTCGCCGGTGGTCACCTCCACGTCGCGCACATCGACGCCGAGCTGTTCGGCCACCACCTGCGCGAAGGCGGTGGCGTGCCCCTGGCCTTGGCTGCCGATGCCGGTGGCGAGGCTGACCTTGCCCGAGCTCTGTATCTGCACCTTGGCGCCTTCATACGGTCCGATGCCGGTGCCTTCGACATAGCAGACCAGCCCAATCCCCAGGCTGCGCCCGGCCGCACGCGCCTCTGGCTGCACCCGTTTCACGAAATCCGCATAGCCGATGGCGGCGAGTGCCTTGTCGAGAATCGGTTCGTAATCGCCGCTGTCGTAGGATAGACGCGAAAAATCCTGATAGATGACGCCCTGGTCGTAGGGGAAGGCATTGGCCGGGATGAAGTTGCGCCGGCGGATTTCCGCGCGGTCCAGCCCCAGCTCCCGCGCCGCGAGATCCAGCAACCGCTCCATCACGAAGACGCCGTGCTGCCGCCCTGCGCCGCGATACGGCGTGACCAGGGTGCGGTTGGTGAAGACGGCGGTGAAGCGGCTGTCATAGGCCGGCACCACATAGCAGCCGAGCAGCGTGCACTGGCTGTTCAGCGGCACCGTCAGGCCATAGGGGTCATAGGCACCCGTATCGTGCAGGAACACATCCTTCACGCCGAGGATTTTCCCCGAGGCATCGAGAGCGATTTCCGCATCATGGATCTGGCTGCGTTCGTGTGTGGTGGCGAAGAAATGCTCCAGCCGATCCTCGATCCACTTCACCGGCCGGCCGAGCTGCATCGCGGCCCAGGGCACCAGCACTTCCTCCGGATAGAACATCATCATCTTCGGCCCGAAGCCGCCGCCGATATTCGGCGCGACCACGCGCACCTGACGCTCGCTCAAGCCCAGCATGCCGGCCAGCCCGTTGCGGATGACGACCGGCGCCTGCGTCGTGTCCCACACCGTCAGCCGATCCGCCCGCGGGTCCCATTGCGCCACCACACCGCGCGTCTCCATCGGGATGGAGGCACCGCGGTCATAGGTGAAACGGCGCTTCAGGATGAGATGTGCGGCACCCGCCGCGGCCGCGTAGTCGCCGCGTGCCTGATGCACCTCCGCCGCGACATTGGTGCCGAGATCCGCGTGCACAAAAGCCGTCCCACGCGAGAGCGCGGCTTCAAGGTCACCGACCGCGGGCAGTGTTTCCCACTCGGCCAAGATGTCGCCGACGGCATCCTCCGCCACGTAGCGGCTTTCGGCCACCACCATGACGACGGGTTCGCCCACATGCCGCGCGGTATCGCGCACCAGTGGCACCTGGCAGCGCTGGTTGAACACCATTCCCGGTACGGGCGGCGGCGGCACCAGCAGCGGTCCCGGCTGCCAGTACGCGCCGAGATCGGCTGCAGTCACCACGGCCACCACGCCGGGCCGCGCGCGCGCCGCCGCAACGTCGAGCGACAGCAGATGCGCATGCGCGTGCGGACTGCGGAAGAACGCCACATGCAGCAGCCCGGGCAGTTCCACATCATCGACGAACAGCGCCTCGCCGCGCAGCAGGCGCGGGTCCTCGTTGCGGGTCAGCGGGCGACCAAAGCTGTTCATGTGGCGGCTGCCCGCAGCACTGCGTCCACGATGTGCTGGTAGCCGGTGCAGCGGCAGAGATTGCCGGACAGCGCCTCCCGCACCTGCGGCTCATCCGGCTTCGGGTTGTCCTTGAGAAAGGCTGTCATGGTCATCAGGATGCCGGGCGTGCAGTAGCCGCATTGCAGGCCATGGGCGTCCTGAAAGGCCTGCTGCAACGGACTGAGCTGGCCGGGGCCGGGGGCCAGTCCCTCCACCGTGCGAATCTCGTGCCCCTGCGCCTGCACGGCGAAGACCAGGCAGGCGCGGGCGGGTTCATCGTCCCACAGGATGGTGCAGGCGCCGCAGACGCCGTGCTCGCAGCCGACATGGGTGCCGGTCAGGCCGCATTCGTGGCGCAGGAAGTCGCTGAGCAACAGGCGCGGCTCGACCTCTCGCAGGTGGTCCACGCCATTCACACGGACGGTGATCTTCATGCCGCGCGCTCCGCTGCCAAGGCCAGGACGCGCGGCACCAGCACACATGCAAGGTGCCGCTGAAAGGCGGGCGAGGCCTGCACGCTGCCCATCGGGTCGATCTCGCGGGCCGCCTGCGCCGCGGGGGCGACGAAATCTGCCGCTGCGAGCCGCGTACCCACCAGGCTTGCGGCGGCGCGTTCCGCCGCCACAGGTGTCGGCCCGGCACTGCACAGCGCAAGCCGCGCCACGACGCAACGCCCATCCGGTCCGCGCTGCAGCACCGCGGCCACCCCCATCATCGCGTAGTCGCCGCGCCGGCGCGCCACTTCCAGGAAGGCGGTGCCGGTGCCGGGCGGCAGGGCGGGGATGTGGATCTCGGCCAGTATCTCATCCTCCGCCAGCGCCGTTGCGAGCGGGCCTAGGAAGAAGTCGCGCGCCGCGACCTCCCGCTCGCCGCCCTGCCGGCGCAGCACGAAGCGCGCATCCAGCGCCAGCATCACCGCGGGCATCTCGCTTGCCGGATCAGCGTGGCACAGATTGCCGGCCAGGGTGCCACGGGTGCGGATCTGCGGGTGCGCGACCTCCGCCAGCGCTTCAGCCAGCAGCGGCAGGCGGCGCAGCACGCCGGCATCCCGCTCGATGCGCCGATAGCGGCACATGGCGCCGATCACCAGCGTGCCATCCTCGGCAAACTCCAGCTTATCCAGCGTGGCGACGCGGTTGAGATCCACCAGCACGGCCGGCTGCGCCACCCGGAAGTTCATCGCCGGCACCAGGGACTGCCCGCCGGCGAGGAAACGCGCCTCCCCGCCATGCACGGCCTTCAACGCCAGCGCCGCTGCCAGTTCTTCCGGCGCATGCCAGGCGAAGGGGGCCGGCTTCAAATCGATATTCTCATGGGGCGAATCTGCCAGAAGCGCGCCGTTGCGGGCCAGAGCCGATTTCGAGACTGGCCGCCCACTGGCATCGGTTCTGCATGCCGCTTGCACAGGCTGCGCGCCGCGTGGTCAGCTTGTGCCATGCCTCTTGCTTATCTCGCCGGTCCCGATGTCTTCCTGCCCGATGCGCCGGCGCAGGCGGCCCGCAAATCCGCCATCTGCGCCCGGCACGGCATCACGGCCCTGCCGCCCTTGAACGAGGACGTCGCCTCCCTCGCCGCGATGCCGGAGGCGGAGGCCTGGCGGGTGATCTTCGCCAAGGATCTGGCGATGATGGAACGCGCGGATCTGGTGATCGCGAACCTCACCCCCTTCCGCGGTGCTTCCGCCGATGCGGGCACGTTGGTGGAATTGGGCTGGTTTCTCGGCCGCGGCCGGCCGATTTTTGGCTACTCCAACACCGCCAAACTTTTTTCCGCCCGCAGCGCCGTGCAGATTGCGGCCACGCCGGACCCAATGCCGGGGCTGAGCGTCGGCGGCTTCGGCCTGCCGGACAACCTGATGATCCCCGGCGCGGTGGAGCAGGGTGGCGGCCTGCCAATCTTTGTGCCGCCAGGCGGTGACGACCTGCCCTTCGATTCGCTGGAGGTGTTCAGCCTGTGCGTCGCCGCCGCCGCTGCGCGCCTGGCGCGGTAAGCGGCTCCGTCAGATTGGCGCGGGCGCGGCGCAGCAGCTCGAGCAGCGTTTCCACCTCCGCCGTGCTCATGCCGCCCAGCGCCTGGCCGATCACCCCCTTGGCTTCCGGCAGCAGCGAACCACGCAGCGCGCGGCCGGCATCGGTCAGGCGGATATGCACCTTGCGGCGATCCTCCTCGCTGCGGTCGCGGATGATCCAGCCGGCTTCCTCCATCCCGCGCAGGGCGATGACGGCGGTGGGTTCCTGCATGCCAATGCGCTGCGCCAACTCGCGCTGGGTCAGGCTTTCTTCCTCCCACAGCACGCGCAGGAAGTACCAGGCACCGAGGGTTGCGCCGCTGGGTTGGATGCGGGCCTGGAGGTTGCGCTGGATGCGGCGGTTCAGATCCCGCACAAGGTAGCCGAGGCTTTCCTCGAAAGGCAGGGCCGATTCGCGGTCACTCATGCGCGGGGACGGTTCGCCGCCGCCGTCAGGGAAGCGATCAGATCCTGCTCGGCCGCGGCGGCGCTTGCGTAGCGCGGGGCGGTGCTGACGAAGGGGGAGGGGGCGTCCGCCGGGAGAAAAACCTCCAGGAAGAACAGGCCGGTGGCGGTGTCCTGGCGTGGCTCGATTCGAAGGGTCGGCATCGTGTCAGTTGTCCTTGGGCGCCACCTGGTGGTGCAGCGCGACCTCTCGGCCCTCACGGGCGGATTGCAGGATGGCGAGGCAGGCCTCCAGCGTGGCCATGCCCCAGGTGCCGTCATGCAGCGGCGGGGTGCCATCCAGCACGGCAGCACAAAGCTCGTCCAGCACCTCCCCGCGCGGCACGGCGGGCAGGGGTGTCTTGCGGAGCAGGCGGGTGGTGTCGCCGTGGATTTCCACGCCCTGGGCGGTCAGCCGGAGGTCGGCCCGCTCGCAGCTCGCGATCACCAGGCCGAACTGGTTGTGGAAGCGCGGCGGCTCGGCGGGCGGCAGGCCGGGGGGGTGGCCGGGGGCGCCATAGGTACGTGTGGTCTTCAGCGCGGTCTCGGCCGCTTCATCGGGCAGGCCGGCCAAGGCGGCGCGGGCGGCGCCGTGGCGGGACGGGTCCTTGGTCTGCCCCATCTCCCCCACCCAGTCGAGAAACACATCGCTGTCGAAGCGGCCATAGCCGGAATAGGTCAGGCTGGCGGCGCAGCCATTCTCGAAGTCGAGGAAGGCGGTATAGGCGCCCTCCGTCGGTCGCGCTGGGTCCCAGGCGCCGGTCGCGGCACGGATGGAGCGGACCAGGCCGCCGCCGAGCAGCCGCACCACATCTACCTGATGCGCGCCCTGGCTGAACACCACGCCGCCGCCCTGGGCGGTATCCAGTTCCTCCGGCCTGCGCGGGCGGTACAGGAAATCAGTGTAGTTCAGCGCGGTGATCATGCGCACCGCACCGAATTCGCCGGCGGCGATCATCCGGCGCGCGGCCAACACCGGGCCGTCCTGCCCATGGCTGTGGCCCACCACCAGCCTCACCCCGGCGGCGCGGGCGCGTTCCACCATTGAGGCCGCCTCCGGCAGCGTCACCGCCAGCGGCTTCTCCACCAGCATGTGCTTCCCCGCATCCGCCGCCCGCGCCACCTGCGCGGCGTGAAACTGGTGCGGCGTGGCGAGGTAGATGGCCTCCACCTGCTTGTCCTCGCACAGCGCGCCGAAATCGGCATAGGCGGGCGCGTCGAAATCCGCGGTGAAGCGGATGCGCGCCTCCGGCCGTGGATCAGCGCAGGCGACGAGCTGGATGCGCGGGTGGTGCGCCAGGGTGGGCAGCATCAGCATGAAGGCGCGGCCCAGCCCCGCCACGCCAAGCCGAAGCCGCCGCGCCGGTTCGGGCGGGCGCAGGTCCAGCTCGGGCGCGGCCTCCCGCGTCACAGGTCGAGCACCAGCGTGTCGCAGCCCGGCGCGGCGCGGGAAACGCAGGGCAGGATGGCCATGGCCTTCTCATGCTCCATCAGCACCAGGTCGCGGTGGTCCACCTCGCCCGAGACGAGGCGGGTGCGGCAGGACCCGCAGGTGCCACCTTTGCAGGAGAACGGCACGGCATGGCCCGCCGCATGCAGCGCCGCCAGCAGGGTGGTACCCGCGGGGATCGGAAGTTCGGTGCCGGAGCGCGCCAGCCGTACGGTGAAGGGCACATCATCCGGCCGCTTCTGCCCGCTGCCGGCCGAGAAATCCTCGAAATGCACGGCGGCGGAGGACCAGTGGCCGGTCATGTCCCGCACCGCCTGCATCAGCCCGCGCGGCCCGCAGCAATGGATGTGGCGGCCCTTCGGCTGTTCCAGCAGGGGCCAGAGGTCGAAGGCGCGGTCAGGGTCGCCGCCATCATGGTGGAGGGTCACCTTGCCGCGGAAGGCCTGAAGCTCCGGCAGAAAGGCTGTCTGAGCCGGAGAGCGAGTGAGATAGACCAGCTTCCAGGGCGGCCCGCCCCCCGCCTCCAGATGCCGGATCATCGCCATGATTGGCGTGATGCCGATGCCGCCCGCGATGAACAGCCGTGCCGCCGGGCGTCCCGACAGCGGAAAATCATTGTGTGGGGCGGCGCAGGGCAGCAGGTCGCCCACCTTCACCCCGTCGCACAGCGCGACGGACCCGCCATGGCCGGCCGCATCCCGCTTCACCGCGATGGAATAGCCCGCAGTCTCCCCGGGGTCGGAACACAGCGAGTAGCGCCGTTCCTGTCCCCCCGGCACCCGCACCCGCAGATGTGCGCCGGCGGTGAAGTTGGGCAGGTCCTGGCCAGCCGGATGCGACAGGTCGAAGCGGAAGATATCCTCCGCGATGCGGTCTGCGGCCAGGACTCGTAGCAGGGTGAAGCCGTCTTGCAATGCCGCCATCCTTCACGCCGCTGTGGAAAATACTTAGAAAGCTAATTAAGGCCGGTCAACCGCGCTGGACAGTCCCCGCCCCCGCCGCATACCTTAGCGCCCTAAGCATATGGGAGGGACCGCCATGCTCACCCAGGACGAAAACGACCTGCTCTGCCGCGTCACCGGCGATGCCCCCATGGGCCGCCTGATGCGAAGCCACTGGCTGCCGGTATGCCTCTCGGAGGAGGTGGAGGAGTTGGACGGCAAGCCCGTGCGCGTGCAGGTGCTGGGCGAGAAGCTGGTGGCCTTCCGCGACAGCGACCGCCGCCTCGGCCTGGTGGCGGAGGCCTGCCCGCATCGCAAGGCATCGCTCTACTACGGCCGCAACGAGGAAGGCGGCCTGCGCTGCCTGTATCACGGGTGGAAGATCGACGTGGAGGGCAACGTCCTCGAAATGCCGAGCGAGCCGCCGGAGGCCTGCGCCGCCGCCCGCTTCAAGCATCCGAGCTACCCGGTGGAGGAAGCCGGTGGCTTCGTCTGGGCCTTTTTGGGCGACCGCGCGGACATGCCGGACTTCGAGCCGCCGCCCTTCGCGCCGATGCCGGAGACGAGGGTTTCCATCGGCAAGACCATGGTGCCCTGCAACTGGGCGCAGATTGTCGAAGGGCAGATCGACAGCGCCCATTCCTCATCCCTGCATTCCTCGGACATGGTGCCGGCGCGCGTCGGCCGCGCCGGGGCGAGTGCGAAGAACTGGACGCGGCCTTCGACGGACAAGGCGCCGAAGCTGCAGGTGCAGCTCACCTCCTACGGCTTCCGCTACGCCGCCATCCGCCGGCCGATCACCAATGCCGCAACCCATGACTATGTCCGCATCACCACCTTCGTCGCGCCCGTCACATCGCTGATTCCGCCGAATGCCAGCTACAATGTGGCGCAGGTGACGGTGCCGATCGACGATCACCATAGCTGGTTCTATTTCATGGCCTGGGGGGAGGGGCCGGAGGTGCCCTCCACCGAAGACTGGCGCAAGTTTCTCGCGCTGCAACCGGGCATCGACGTCGATGCGGATTGGCAGAAGAACCGCGTGCGGGAAAATGACTACGGACAGGATCGCCGCCTGATGGCGCTGGGCAATTTCACCGGCATCAAGGGCATCCCGGCGCAGGACATGGCGATGTGGGAAAGCATGGGGCCGATCGCGGACCGCACCACCGAACGCCTCGGCGCCAGCGACGTCGCCATCGTGCAATGGCGCCGCCTGATGATCGAGGCGGCGCGGGCGCTGGCAGAGGGCGCGCCAGCGCTCGGCCGGACGGAACCGCGCGTGCCACTGAAGGATATCTCCAGCTTCGAAGGCGTGGTGCCGAAGACCACGGATTGGCGCAGCTTCGGCACGACGGAAATGGAACGCAGCCTGTTCGTCGATGCCCCATCCCAGATCGCAGCGGAATAGCAGGTGGCAAAACTCCAGCTTTCCGTCGCCATCGGCCCCTATGACCGCATGCGCCCGCTGGTGGATGGCGAAGTGCAGATCGATGCCGTCGATCCGCAATTCATGCTGCTGGAGCCGGAGGAGATCTTCTTCCGCGCCTTCCGGCACGAGGCCTTCGACATCTGCGAATTGTCCCTGTCCTCCTACGCCGTGCGGGTCGCCAAGGGTGACTCGCCCTACATTGCCGTGCCGGTGTTCCCCTCCCGCGCCTTCCGCCACACCTGCATCGTGGTGCGGACGGATCGCGGCATCACCCGGCCGGAGGACTTGCGCGGGAAGCGCATCGGCATTCCGGAATACCAGCTCTCCGCCAATGTCTGGGCGCGCGCGATCCTGGAGGAGGAGCATGGCGTCCGCCCCGCCGAAATCACCTGGGTGCGCGGCGGCTACGACACGCCCGGCCGCGTCGAGAAGATCTCGCTCAACCTGCCGCCCGGCGTGGTGATCGAGAACGCGCCGGAGGGCGCCACCATCTCGGGCATGCTGGCGGCCGGGGAACTGGACGGCGTGATGGGCCCGCGCGCGCCATCCTGCTTCGAGCGTGGTGAACCGAACATCGACTGGCTGTTCCCGGACCCCACCGCCGCCGCGCAGGCCTGGTTCCGCAAGGCGCGCATCTTCCCGGTGATGCACCTCCTCGGCATCCGCCGGACGCTGGTGGAAAGCCATCCCTGGCTACCCTCCGCGGTGCAAAAGGCCTTCGAGAAATCGAAGGCGGTGGCGCTGGCGAGGCTGGTGGACACCTCCGCCACCAAGGTCACGCTGCCTTTCGTCGAGGAAAATCTGCGCGCTGCCCGCCGGCTGATGGGCGACGACTTCTTCTCCTACGGCCTGGCGGCGAACCGCCACGTCTTCGAATGGTTCCTGCGCCACCACCATGCCCAGGGCCTGTCGAGCCGCCTGTTGGCGCCGGAGGAGCTGTTCCATCCGAGCACGCTGGAATCGCACAAGATCTGACCTTCCTTGGCACTCGGCTGTGCAACCGCCGTGCAGGCCATCGCGTGGAGGTCTCTTTTCCCGTCTTGCAGCCGCCTTCCGCATCGATTGCCTCTGGCGTGGCGCCAGAGCAGGGCGATAGGCTTGTATCCGGGACAGGGACAGGGACAATTTCCGATGACCGGATCAGCCACGCCGCCTGCGCGCCCTTGGCGTCACCTGCTCGGCGCTGCGATGACATTCGGCCTGCTTGCGGGCGGCGCGCAGGCGCAGGATACGACGATGGGCGTGCGCTCCGGCCCCCTGTCGATCGACCCGCATTTCTCCTCCGCCGGGCAGCACGCCTCCGCGCTGCGGAACGTGTTCGACGCGCTGGTGCGACGTTCGGCCGACATGAAGCTGGAGCCGAATCTGGCAGAAAGCTGGCGACGCGTGGATGATGCAACCTGGGAATTCAAGCTGCGGCGCGACGTGCGCTGGCACGATGGCACGCCCTTCACCGCCAATGACGTGAAGTTCTCCGTGGAGCGCATTCCCACGGTGGTGGCCGGCACCGGCGGCCTCGGCGCCTATGTCCGCTCGATCCGTGAGACGGTTGTGGTGGATGACCATACCGTGCAGTTCCGCACGCATGGCCCTGCGGCAACCCTGCTGGCGGAGCTGGACCGCGTCTTCATCGTGCAGGCGCGCGCGGCGCAGGGGGCGGACAATGCAACCTTCCGCACCGGCGGCGCCGCCATCGGCACCGGGCCTTACCGCTACGTGTCCTGGGAACCGCGCGGAGATCTGGTGCTGGAGCGCTTCGATGGCTACTGGGGCGCGCGCCCGCATTTCCGCCGCGTCACCAAGCGCGAGATCTCGAATGACAGTTCGCGCGTCGCCGCGCTGTTGTCCGGCAATGTGGACCTTATCAACTACGTGCCGCCGGCCAGTGTCGGCACACTGAACCGCACCACAAATCTGCAGGTGCTGCAGGTGCCCTCCATCTACGTGTTCCTGCTGCATCCGGATGGCCGCGACCAATCGCCCCTGGTCACCGACAATGAAGGCCGCCCCTTCGCGCAGAGCCCTCTGCGCGACAGGCGCGTGCGCCAGGCGCTGTCGCTGTCCATCAACCGTAGCGGCATGGCCCGGAACATCATGGAGGGCCTGGCGGAGCCTGCGAATACGCCTTTGCCACCCGTGTTTTTCGGCGTGCCGCGCGACACCGGCGAATTGCGCTA
Source organism: Falsiroseomonas sp. E2-1-a4 (assembly GCF_051433165.1). Classification (NCBI taxonomy): domain Bacteria; kingdom Pseudomonadati; phylum Pseudomonadota; class Alphaproteobacteria; order Acetobacterales; family Roseomonadaceae; genus Falsiroseomonas; species Falsiroseomonas sp. E2-1-a4. The sequence goes on from NZ_JBHMFS010000026.1 coordinate 17,966, forward strand.
CGACCCGGCCGAGGGCCGCCGCCTGCTGGCCGAGGCAGGCTTCCCGAATGGCTTCCGCATACAACTGCATTGCACGAATGACCGCTTTGCCGGCGATGCGCGGGTCTGTGCCGCGCTCGGCCAGTCGCTTGCCTCCATCGGCATCACGGCGGAGGTGAATGCGCAGCCGACCTCGGTGTACTTCACCAACTACACCCGCGGCGACCACAGCCTGTCGATGAATGGCTGGGGCACGCTGACCGGCGACGCGACCTACATGCTCGCCTCCCTGCTGCACACCCGCGGCGTGGATCCGCGCTTCGGCACCTTCAACCGCATGCGCTATTCCAACCCGGAGGTGGACCGCATCACCCGCGCGAGCCTCGAGGTGGTGGATGAGGGGGAGCGGGAGCGGCTGGTGACGCAGGGCATCCGCACGGCGATGGACGACCACGCGATCATCCCGATCGTCACCCTCTCGGCGGTCTGGGCCATCAATGCGCGGCGGATGAGCTTCACAGCGCGGATGGATGAGGAGACGCTGGCGCTGGACGCCCGGCCGCCCGCGGCGCCGTGACGGACAGGGTTCAGGCGGGACGGTGTCCCCACCTGAACCCTCACCCCCGCCGCACTTCCAGATTGCCGCGCAGATCCACCTCCGCGCACCAGCCCGGCAGCAGCACCAGCGTGCTGTCTTCCTGTTCAATGATGGCCGGCCCGGCGATGCGCGCGCCAAGCCCGAGGCGGCTGCGATCCTGCACCGGCCATTCGCCCCATCCTTCGGCGCCGAAGACGCGGCGTGTGCCGATCGGCGCGGGGGCGGGGCGCGGCCGGGCATCGGGCAGGTCGATCGGTGCGACATGGCCGGTCACGCGCACGCGCAGCGAGCTCAGTTCCACCGCGCTCGTCGTGTCGCGGAAGGCATAGACGCCCTCATGCACGCGGTGGAACAGCTCCGCGATCGCATCCGGCGTCGGGTTCGCGAAGGTTGCGGCGTCCCAATCCACGGTCAGTTCGAAGCTCTGCCCCGCATAGCGCATCTCGGCGGTGGCGGAGAGCGTGTGGCCGCGCAGGTTTTCCGCTTCGGCCGAGATCCATTCCCGCGCCTCGGCTGAGAGTTCGGCGAGCGCCGTGTGCAGCTTCGCCGTCGCCGCTTCAGTCGCCGGCAGCAGGCGGATGCGGAGCGAGCGGACGAAGTCGCGCTTCACATCGGCCAGGATGGCACCGAGCGCGCAGAAGGTGCTTGGCGCAAAGGGCACCAGCACGGCGGAAAGCCGTGCTTCCTCGGCCAGCATGTTGGCATGCGTCGGGCCGGCGCCACCGAAGGGCATCAGCGCGAAGCTCGACGCATCCTCGCCACGCTGCGCCAGGCCGGTGGAAAGCTCGGTGGCCATGACGGCGGTGGCCACGCGCAGCGCCGCCTGCGCCGCGCGCGTCGCGGCATCCGGGCCACTGAAGCCGAGCCGTGCCGCGATCCGCAGCAAGGCGCGCTCCGTCGCATCCCGGTCCAGCCGCATGCGGCCGCCGAGGAAATTGGCGGGGTCGAGAAAGCCGCAGGCCAGGTAGCAATCCGTGACGGTCGGTTCCGTCCCACCGCGGCCGTAGCAGACCGGCCCCGGCGCGGCGCCGGCGCTGCGCGGCCCCACCTTCAAGACGCCCTGCGGGTCCACCCAGACAATCGAACCACCGCCCGCGCCGATGGCCGAGACATTCACCACCGGCATCACCAGCGGCAGCCCGCCTACCGTGGTGCGCGTGGTGTATTCCGGCTCCCCCGACCGGGTCAGCGCGATGTCGCTGCTGGTGCCGCCCATGTCGAAGGTGATGAGGCGCTGATGCGGCGTGCGTTCCGCCGCGCGCGCCGCGGCAACCACGCCGGAAGCCGGGCCTGACAGCACCGTCTCGATCGGCCGCGCCCGCGCCGTGCGCAGCGCGACGGTGCCGCCATTCGAGGCGGTGATCGTGATGGGCGCTCGCAGTCCGCGCGCCGCAAGCCGCGTTTCCAGCCGCGTGAAATATTCCTGCATCAGCGGCGCGATGAAGCCGTTCAGCACTGCGACCAGCGCGCGTTCATACTCGCGCACCTCCGGCCACACGGCGGCGGAGGCGGAAACCGGCACGCCCGGCAACCTCGCGGAGAGTTCGGCCGCCACCTCCGCTTCCAGCGCGGGGTGCAGGTAGCTGTGCAGCAGCATCACCGCCACCGTCACCACGCCGCCCGCGCGCAGCGATACGGCGATGCGGTCGTAATCCTCGGCGATCGGGCGCATCAGCACCGTGCCATCCACCATGATTCGCGCCGGGATTTCGAAGGCCAGGTCGCGCGGGACCAGGTCCTCCTCCCGGGTCAGGTGGAAATCCACCGAGTTCGCCATGCGGCAGCGCGCAATCTCCAGCACGTCGCGATTGCCTGGCGAGGTCACCAGCCCGATCGGCCCGCCGCGCCGCTGAATGATGGCGTTCAACCCGAGCGTGGTGCCATGCACCAGCAGGCCGATATCGCCCATCGCAAGCCCGGCCTTCTGCACCAGTGCGAGAAGTCCGGATTCAACGGCAGCCGAGGGGTCCGCCGGCGTGCTCGGTTCCTTGTGGAACACCAGGCCATCCGCGCCGGTCAGCACGAAATCCGTGAAGGTGCCGCCGACATCGATGCCGACGCGTGCGCAGGTGCTCATTTCAGCAGTTCCGCGAAGGCGGCTTCGAAGCGTGCGCGGGCCGCGGCGGCGTCCGCCAGCACCTCGACCAACGGCCGGTGGCCGGCGCGCGGCATGTCCGGCACCGTTGCTTCCAATATCTGGCGGCGGAGCTTGCTGCGCTGGCGCTTGGGGCGTTCGTAGAGCGCGGCGTTCAGGCGGTTCTGCGCCTCGTCAGTGAACACGGCCTCATAGGCCTCACGCTCCGTGCCGAAATCGAAGCCGGTCACATCGCGCGGTGGCCGCGCTACGCGCAGCCGGGCCGTCGCAGCTTCGTCCACCGCGCCGTCCCGGATCGCCACGCCGTAATCACTTTCCGCCGCCTCGATGCTCACCAGCCCCAGCCGCACATCGCGCAGCACCGCGGCGGGATCGCGCAGGGATGGGTCGCCATAGCCGCCGGCGCCCGGCGTCAGGATGGTGACCACATCGCCCGCCTCCACCTCCAGCAGGTCGATCTTGCCAATCACCTGTTCCTTGCCCGTGCCGCGATTGAGGATGACGCGGAAGGGCTGGCCGGGCCGGCCGCCCATGGCGCCCCAGGGTGGGAAGCGGCAGCGCTCCATGCCGCGGGCCAGCACGGTGCAGCCATCGCGCAGCACCTCGAAGCTGAATTCCAGCCCGCAGCCGCCGCGCCATTGGCCAGGGCCGCCGCTGCCGGCGCGCACGGCATAGTTGCGCACGAGAATGGGCGCCGCACTCTCGATGCTCTCGATTGGGTTGTTGGCAAGGTTCGAGGTGCCGCTGTCGCGTGCGTCCACGCCATCATGACCCTGGCGTGCGCCCATGCCGCCGATCATCGGCTCCAGCACTACCACATTGCGGTCGCCCTGCGCCGTTTCCTCCTCGGCCAGCACTACGGGGGTGGAGACGCCGCCGGAGGCCGCAGCCATCAGCGTCGGGTCACCCTTCAGCAGCGCGCCGGTGATCATGTCGAAGATCCGCCGCCCGCCGGGCTGCCGCACACCGACGGCCGCGGGCGATTCGGCATTCACCAGGCTGCCCGGCCGCGCCTTGGCGGTGATGCAGCGATAGACTCCGGCATTCATCGGCAGGGTCGGATCATGGGTGGAGACACACCCGATGATGCGGGCGGTGAACCAGGCGTGGCGTCGGCCCATGGTGGGGATGTTGTAGGCAGTGGCGACCTGTGGGTCCGTGCCTTCGAAATCCAGCTCGATCTCGCCGCCACGCTTGCGCAAGGCCAGGCGGATACGCACCGGGAAGGTGCTGACCATGTCGTCGTCCAGATAGTCCCAGAACTCGTATTCGCCATCCGGGATACGCGCCAGCACGGCGCGCGCCTTCTCGTCGGCATAGTCCTGCAAGGCCTCCTGCGCCGCGATGAAGGTTTCCACGCCGTGCGCGGCGATCATTTCCGCCACCCGCAGGCCGCCGACATGCAGCGATGCCAATTCGGCACGGATGTCGCCCATGTTCTGGTCAGGCGTGCGGACATTGGCGCGGTACAGGGCGACGACATCCGGATTCAGCTCGCCGCGGCGGACCAGCTTTATCGGCGGGATCATCAGCCCTTCCTGGAACAGATCCGTGTTGGAGGGCGAGATGGAGCTTGGCACGCGGCCGCCGATATCGGCCGAATGCACGAAGCACCAGCCATAGGCGACGATGCGGCTTTCGTGGAAATAGGGGCGCACCAGATGCAGGTCCGGCAGGTGGGTCGCCAGCGCCTCGGACGCATAAGGGTGGTTGGTGATGATGACATCGCCCGGATCGAGGTCCGGCACCGCGCGGATGGTGGCGGTGCAGTCAAGGTCCAGGAAGTGGCTGACGCCGATGGTGCGCGGATAGCCGAAGAAGCGGCCATCCAAGCCGACCAGGGCGGTGCCGAAATCCGACGCCTCCTTCACATACAGCGTGCGGCCGGTGCGCTGCAGGGTGAAGCCCATGCCCTCCGCCGCGGCAGTGACCTTGCGGCCCAGGACTTCGAGCGTGACGGGATCCAGCATGTGTTCAACGCTATCGGCGGCCGCATCACCTGTCCAGCCAGCCTATTGCCTCATGCCATGCGCGTGGCAGGATGTGGCGGTAACGCAGGGGGCGCCGATGGACGAGATGACCGACCGCGTCGAGGACGAGCCCCTGATGCTCACCCCGGGCCCCGCGACGCTCTCCATGCGCGTCAAGCGCGCGATGCTGCATGACTATGCCTCGAGCGAGGAGAAGATGCTCGCCACCATTGCCTTCTGCCGCAAGTATTTGCTGGACCTTTGCAACGGCCAGGGCACCCATACGGTGGTGCCGATTGTCGGTAGCGGCACCTCCGGCACCGAGGCGACCATCGGCAGCTTTGTGCCGGAGAATGGCAAGCTGCTGATCCACACCAACGGCGTCTATGGCGACCGGCTGATCGAAGTGGCGCGCAAGATCCGTACCCCCTATGCCAGTTTCCGCACCGCCCCCTACACGCCGCCCACCGCCCAGCAGTTCGAGGATGCGCTGACGGCCGACCCCGCCATCACCCATGTGATGGTGGTGCATTGCGAAACCTCGACTGGCATCTTCAACCCGATCGAGGCAATCGCCGAGGTCTGCCGGCGCATGGGCAAGAGTCTGCTGATCGACGCCGTGGCGAGCTTCGGCGCCTTCGAACTGGACGCGAAGAAGTTGGCCTATGACGCGGTGGTGTGTTCGGCCAACAAGGGCCTTCAGGCCCCGCCCGGCCTGGCCTTCATCGTGGCAAAGAAGGCCGCGCTGGAGGAGGCGAAGGGCAACGCCCACAGCCTGACGCTGGATCTGTGGGACCAGAACCAGCATCTGGACCGCACCGGCATGTTCCGCTTCACCCCGGCCACCCACCTGCTGCTGGGCATGGCGGAAGCGCTGCGCGAACATGCGGAGGAGGGCGGGCTGCCGGCGCGGCAGGAACGCTTCCGCCGAAGCTGGCGGCGCCTGGTGGACGGCATGCGCCAGATGGGGTTTCGCACGCTGCTGGAGGATGATGTGGCCTCGCCCATCGTCGCAACCTTCCACGATCCGCCCGACCCGAACTATTCGTTCAAGAAGCTGTATGACGGCATGAAGCAGCGGGGCTTCATCATCTTTCCCGGGCGCCTGGCGGCGGCCAACACCTTCCGCATCGCCTGCATCGGCGTGGTGACGGAACATGATATCGGCCGCGCGCTGGATGCACTGGCCGATACGTTGCGGGAAATGGGCGTCACGCAGATGGGGCGGACGGACTGACCGCCTCCATCCGACCCGTATTCGCGGCGCGCACCATCGCCTCGAAAACGGCGACGCCATGCACCGCTTCGGCGGGCGACAGGGGATATGCGGGACCGCCCGCGACCGCAGCGGCGAAGGCGGCGAGTTCCGCGCGCTCGATATCGGTGGGCGGGAAGTCACGCAACCAGCCCTCGCCCTCACGCGGGGTGAAGGCCAGATGTTCCAAGCCGCGCATTTCCGCCATGCCCTCGCTGCCGAACAGGGCCACGCGCCAATAGCGCGGCGCGGCGGCCAGCGTCACCAGCGTGCCCAACGCGCCGCTGGTAAAGCGGCAGAGCATCGCGGTGGTATCGTCCAGCCCATTGGTCAGAACGCGCGCCGTGCTCTCCACGCCAACCCGGTCCAGCGGGCCGGCGAGGTGGATGAAAGTATCGAGCATGTGGATGCCGCTGCCGCCCATGCCGCCAAGCGGGCTTTCGGCCGTATCCGCACGCCAGGTGCCGGGCTTGTAGCCATAGCCGCCCGGCCCGCCGAAATGCCCCTCCACATGCAGCAGTGTGCCGAGGCTGCCTTCGGCCAGCAACGCGCGCATCGCCCGCATCGCCGGCAGGAAGCGGCGGTTGTGGCCGAGCGCCAGGATCACGCCGGCCTCAACGCAGGCCGCGACGGCCGCTGCCGCGCTGGCCTGATTTAACGTGAAGGGCTTCTCGACGAAGACGTGCTTGCCGGCGCGCGCGGCAGCGATCACCTGTTCGGCGTGCTGCGCATGCGGGGTTGCGATCACCACTGCCTGCACGGCGGGGTCGGCCAATGCGGCGGCGTAGCTTTGGTGCAGCCGAATGCCGTTCGCGGCCGCCCAGTCGCGGGAGGCTTCGGGCCGGCCGGTTGCGGCGGCGGTGAAGCGGATGCCGGAATCCGGCGCGTCCTGCACGCAGGCCACCAGGGTGCGGCCCCATTTGCCGAGGCCGATGATCGCCGCGTTCAACATGTCACATCCTCCAATTCAACATAGCCGAGCGGATGTGGCACGAAACCCTGCACGCCCGGCCGCACCGCCACCATCACATCCGACGCCCAGAGTGGCAGCACCGCCACATCCGCATGCACGATCCGCTGCGCCTCCGCATATAATTCCCGCTGCCGGGTGGCATCCGTGCAGGCGCGTGCCTCCGCGATCAGCGCATCCAGGGCGGCGTTAACATAGCCGCCCGGATTGAAGGCGCCGCCGGTCGCCAGGTCGCGCTGGAACATGATGTGCGGATGCGGCCGGGCGGAGGCCGACTGGATCGCCATCTGCCAGCCGCCCTGCAGATAGACCGCGGGCCACCAGGGCGGATCGTCGTAATGGCGGATATCGAGCCTGATGCCGATGCGCGCCAGCTGCGTGGCGATATCGACGGCGACGGCAGGTGTCGGTGGCAGCGCGGCGGAGGAGAGCGAGACGCGCACGCCATCCGCATAACCGGCCTCCCGCATCAGCGCCCGTGCGCGGTCGAGATCCAGCGGCCAGGGCGGCAGCACGATGCCATTCGGATCATCCGCCGGCAGCACCCCGTTCAGCAGGCGGCCGCGCGGGCCGAGGTGGCGAGCGCGCATCGCCTCCCGGTCCAGCGCATGGGCCACCGCCAGGCGCATGCGCGGATCGTCGAAGGGCGGGGTGGTGCAGCGGAAGGCGAGGATCATCTTGCGCGGCGAATGCACCGCCAGGGGCACCGCCAAACCCCGCGCGGCGAGTTCGGCGGCGGGACCGGCGGGCAGCGTCTCCACGATATCAGCCTCGCCGCGTTCCAGCGCGGCGACCCGGTCGGCCACGCGCGGCGCGAAGCGGATGACCAGTTCATCCGGCGCGAAGCGATGCGCGTCGTGGTGGCCAGGGAAGCGGCGAAGACGTACATGGCTGCCGCGCACCCATTCCAGAAGCTCGTAGGGGCCGGCGCCGACGGGCTGCACCGCGACATCATCCACCATGTAGCAGCGCCAGGCGAGGCTATGCAGGAACGCGGTGTGTGGCTGCGCGAAGCGGATGCGTAGGCTGCGCGCATCAGTGGCCTCAATGGTCTCGACACCCTCGAAGTCGGCCTTCAGCGGCGCCTGGATGCGGGGGTCGAAGATGCGTCGCAGGCAGGCTGCGGCGGCTTCCGCATCCAGTTTGTGTCCGTTGTGGAAGCGCAGCCTCTCGCGCAGCAGGAAGTTGAACTCGCGGTGGTCATCCACTACTTCCCAGGCCTCGGCAAGGTCGGGCTGCAGCGCGCCATCACGGTCGATGCGCAGCAGGGACGGGCAGCAGAGCTTCAGGATCACCGTCGCCGAGCTGGAATCCGCGTCCCAGCTATTGGCGGCCAGGGATCCATGTTCGTGGTTGAAAAGCAGTTTGAGCCTGCGAGTGGTCACGGGCGGCACGGCCGGATTTGCGCGGGGCAGTGGCCGATCCTGGCGGGGACTCTTCGCATGTCGAGTGGCGCTCCTGACCGCGTAGTGTTGGCCAGGATGAGCGCGCATGCAATCGCATGGCGCTCAGCCCTCTGCCTTGGTGATTGCGCCAGGCGCGAGGCACCTTTCCGGGCCACGCATCAGCACGGGCAGTTATGGTCCGTGCGCCGGCGGCCCCTGTCCTTTAGTCGCTGTGGGGCAGGAAGCCGAGCAGAGCATCGACACAGGCCTGTGGGGCCGCATCGCCGATGTTATGCGGCATGCCCTCCAGCGAGATCAGGCGCGCATCGGGTATCAGCGCCTGCATCCGTTCATACTGGTCGTGCGACCCGATCGGCTCATGCCCCGGTGCGACCAGCAGGGTCGGGCAGCGGATGCGCGGCAGCTCATCCTCCCAGTCGCGGCTGGCCATATGGGCGACGAAGCGGCCGATGAAGGGCAGGTCGTTGCTGCCGGTCTGGCGGCAGAACCAGTCGACCAGCCCGGGGTCGCTATCGGGCGCGAAGCGGTCGGCGATGCCCTGCCGCATGAAGGCCTCCAACCCCATCGCCGCGGCCTTGGCGGGCCAGGTGCCGGCCTGGCTGTTGCGCAGGCCGGGCGTGGAGGCGAATAGCGACAGGGTCGCGACGCGGTCCGCATGTTCCATCGCCAGCCGCTGCCCGACATAGCCGCCCGCCGACAGGCCCACGACATGCGCGCGGACGATGCCAAGATGGTCGAGCAGCTCAACAACATCAGCAACCAGGCGTTCCACCGTCAGCGGCTGCGCTTCGGTCGGCACGTCCGAGGCACCGTGCCCGCGCAGTTCCAGGCTCAGCGTGGTTCGATGACGGGCCAGCTGCGGAAGCCAGCCGAACCAGCGTCGATAGGACCCCATCGCGGCGTGCAGCAGCAGCACCGGGGTCGGCGGGGTGCGCCAGGGATCGGTGAAGTCATCGACGCGCCAAGCGAGCCGCACACCGTCGCTCGCTGTCAGAAAGGACATGTTGGGTTGCAGCCCGGTGGAATGTGGCATTGTCGATTTTCCCTGCGTATTGCGCTGCCAGGGTCCTGCGCGGCGCGGCATTGCGCAATCCATCCCGAGGATTACGATGCATTTTCGAGCCAAGGGAGGTCGAACATGCCCATGACCAATCGCCGCACGCTACTCACCGCCGCGAGTCTCATGGCCCTCGCAATACCCGCGTTGGCGCAGGGCTTTCCTGAACGTCCCGTGCGCATCGTGGTACCCTTCGGGCCTGGTGGCGGCACCGACAACCTCGTGCGGATCCTGGAGCCGCATCTGCGCGCGTCGCTCGGCCAGCCGGTGGTGATCGAGAACCGCGCCGGCGCGGGGGGCACCATCGGCGCCGATCTTGTCGCGCGCGGGCCGGCGGATGGCTATTCCGTGGTGGTTGTGGACAGCAGCTTCGCCATCAATCCCTCGTTGTTCCCGCAACTGCCGTATGACAGCGCCAGGGATTTCACGCCGGTCAGCCTGCTGGCCACCGGGCCGGTGATCCTGCTCGCGCATCCCGGCGCGCCGATGCGGACGCTGCAGGAATTGGTGACGCAGGCCAAGGCGCAGCCGGGGCGCTTCAGCTATGCCTCCGGCGGCAACGGCGCCTCGACGCATCTGGCAGGTGAATTGCTGAAGCTGGTGGCCGGCATCGACCTGGTGCATGTGCCCTATCGCGGCACCGGCCCCGCGACGACGGATGTGGTGGCCGGGCATGTGCCGCTGATGTTCAACGGCATCAGCGCCGCCCGCCCGCATGTGGACAGTGGCCGCCTGCGTGCGCTGGCCGTGACGGGTACGCAGCGCGCCGCCGCGCTGCCGGATGTGCCGACCTTCGCGGAAGCCGGCCTGCCGGACGTTACTGCCTCCACCTACTGGGGCACGCTCGCGCCGGCGGGGGTGCCGGCGCCGATCGTCGCGCGGCTGTCCGAGGCGTTCCGCTTTGCCGTGACCCATCCGGATGTGCAGGAGCGGCTTCGCAGCCTGGGTTTCAACCCGATCGGTGGCCCGGCCGAGGCCTATGCCGAGAACCTGCGGACCGAAACCACGAAATGGGCCGAGGTGGTGCGGCGCGCCGGCGTCAAGCTCGACTGAGCCATGCGCTACGCCATGGCCGAGGCACGGGAGTGGGTGCGCGCGGAACTGCGCGGCTACATCACCATCCTCTACACGCCGTTCTTGGCCGATGGCGCGATCGATGAGGCGGGGCTGCGGCACAATGTCTGCCGCACCCTGTCGCTGCCAGGGGTCGGCGGGCTTTCCGTGCATTCGCTGCACCAGGAATTCTGGGCGCTGACGCTGGCGGAGCGGGAGTGGGTGACGGAGGTGGTGCTGGATGAGGTGGCCGGGCGTGCGCCGGTCGTCATCGGCTGCTCTGACCCCGCCGCGGCGAATGTGGTGCGACTGGCGAAGCATGCGAAGGCGACGGGCGCCGACCTTGTGATGGTCTGGCCACCCTATTATGGCCCACGCAACGCGGCCGGCGTGCGCGGCTTTTACGAACATGTCGCGGCGCGCATCGACATCGGCATGGTGGCCTACAGCACCACCCTGTCCGAACTCGGCTACTACCTTGCGCCGGACCAAGTGGAGGCGCTGCTGCATCTGCCTCAGCTCTGCGCCGTGCAGAACACCACGCTGGATGTCGCGGCCTATGCGCGGATGATGGAGCGCGTCGGCGGCCGCATCGCCGTCGCCACCTCGCTGGAGGAATACTTCCTGCACGGAAGACTGGCCTACCCGGAACGCGCGCCCAGCTTCATGATCGGCTCCTCCCGCCCCGTGCTGTGCCAGACGCCGGATGCGCCGCATTGCGGGCGATTCCTCGACGCGGCGCTACGCGGCGACTTCACCGAGGCCGCCCGCCACATGCGGAACATCGGCGGCATCGCAAGCCGGTTGCAGAGCCGCTACTTCGCCCAGGGGTTCCACCATGTCGCGCTGTTCAAGACGCTCGCCGGGCTGCTAGGCATGAATGCCGGCACCGGGTGGCGGCCCGCGCTCGATCCACCGGATGCGCGTGACGTGGCGGAATGCGTGGCCGTGCTGCGTCAGGCTGGCCTGCTGCCGGGCGATGCGGCGTGAGGGCACCCTGGGTCGCGGCGCTGGGCGCCACGCTGCTGATGCAGGTGATCGCGTCCTTCATGGCGCAGAGCCTGCCCGTGGTGGCGCCGATGCTGACCGGCAGCCTCGGTCTGGCGTCGGAGGCCATTGGCAACCTGTCCGCCATCAACGCCCTGGGCACCGTGCTGTTCCTGGCCTTCGGCGGACCCTTCCTGGCGCGGCTCGGCCCGGTGCGGATGTTGCAGGTGGGCGCCGCGCTGTCCGCCGTGGGGTTGCTGACCCTGGCGGTTGGCACCATGCCGGCGCTGGTGCTGGCGGCGCTGCTGCTCGGCATCGGCTATGGCCCCAGCCCGCCGGCCGGCAGCCGCATCCTGGCCGCCACGGCGCCACCAAGCCACCGGTCGCTGATCTTTTCCGTCAAGCAGGCTGGCGCGCCCGTTGGCGGCGTGCTGGCGGGGCTGGTCACGGCGCCGGTCGCGAGTGCCTATGGCTGGGGCGTCGCGCTGTTGGTCTGCGCGGCGACAGCACTGGTCTCGGCGGTCGCCATCCAGGGTCTGCGGCAGGAACTGGATGCGGAGCGTGACCCGGCGCGGTCCATCGGCCCGCGCAGCGTGTTCAGCCCGAAGACCCTCGCCGCGCCCTTTGCCGCGCTGCGCCTGTCACCGGCCCTGCTGCCGCTGACGCTGCTGGCGGTGTCCTTCGCCATGGTGCAGGGCTGCCTGTTCGCCTTCACCGTCACCTGGCTGGTGGAGGCCCGCGGCCTGACACTGGTGCAGGCAGGCGGCGCCTTTGCGGCCATGCAGGGGGCGGGCGTGGTCGCACGCATTCTGTTCGGCTGGCTGGCAGACCGCACCGGTCGGCCGAGCCTCAACCTGCTGGTGCAGGGATTCGCGGCGGCGGCGGCGGTGCTGGTGTTTGCCTCGCTGCCCGTGGGCGCCAGCCCGGCGCTGGCGGCGACGCTCGCGGCGGTCGCTGGCTTCGTCGCCGCAAGCTGGAACGGCATCTATTTGGCAGAGGTCGCGCGGCTGGTGCCGCGGGAACATGTGTCTGACGCCACCTCCGGCTCCACCCTGCTGACCTTCCTCGGCTATGTCGCCGGGCCCGCGATCTTTGCGCTGCTGGTGGCGGCGAGCGGCGGCTGGGGCGTGCCGATGGTGGCCGTCGCGGCGCAGCTCGCGGTGGTAACAGTGCTGGTCGCGCCCGTGCTGCTGCGCCGTCAATAGGCGGACCGGCCACCATCGGCCGGGATGGTCGCACCGGTGATCATCCGTGCGGCGTCGGAGGCGAGGAACACCGCGGTCGCCGCGACATGTTCCGGATCGCCGACCCAGAAGGGATAGTCGCGCAGCCGCCCGACCGGGTCCTGCGGGTCATTGTGCTTCGCCTGGTCGTCCAGCGCGCCGAAGGTGCGGATGATTCGGTCCGTCATGACGCGGCCAGAGGCGATGACGTTCGCGCGGATGCCCTGCTTCGCATAGGTCCCGGCCAAAGCGCGGGTGAAGGACAGGATGGCACCCTTGGCCGCGCTGTAGACGTGGAAAGGGCTGGCGCCACGCAAGGCAGCGCCGGAGGACATGTTAATGATCGCGCCACCGCCCGCGCGGATCATCTCCGGCACAGCATGGCGGCAGCACAGGAAGGTGCCGCGCACATCGAGGTTAAAGGTGCGGTCAAAGACATCCAGCGGCACGTCCGTCACGGTGCCGTCCTGCGGCACCGTGCCACCCGCACAGTTGTACAGGATATCAAGTCGCCCGAAGCGCGCGACAGCCTTGGCCACCGCCGCCGCCACCTGCGCGTCATCGGTGATGTCGGTGGGCAGCGCGATCGCCTCGCCGCCCGCTGCCACCACGGCAGCGGCGGTGCGTTCGCAGCGCGCGGCATCCAGGTCACAGACCGCGATGCGTGCGCCGGCGGCAGCGAAGGCCAGGCTGGCGGCGTGGCCGATGCCACCGCCGCCGCCGGAGATAAAGGCGAGTTTGCCGTCGAATTGGGTGTTCATGTACTCAGCCCTGCGCCACGACCTGATCACCGTCGCGGGGCCGCTTCTGCCAGTCGCGCTCGATCTGCAGAATCTCCGGCGGCTCCACCTGTACGCGCAGGCCCATGATCAGCGATCCGGCTGCCAAGTAGTAGGCCGAGAGCATGGCGATGTCCGTCGCCTGGCGCGTGGTGAAGCTGCCGGCGATCGCCTGCCAGACGGGCTCCGGCACGCCGCTGAAGCTGGTGAAGGCGAAGACAAAGTCGCACAGCGCCTGGTCTGCGGTGCTCAGCCCTTCCGGCGTGCGGCCGGACTTGATCGCCGTCAGTTCCGCCTCCGTCACGCCGCAGTCCAGCGCCAGTGGCGCGTGATGCGCCCAGGCATAGGCGATGTTGCGGCCAACGATGCAGATCACGAGCTCCCGCTGCCGCTCGCTGAGCTCGGTGCCGTAGCGGCCGTAATGGCCGAGCGCGGAGAAGCGGGCCAGCGCCTCCGGCGCGTGGCCGAGCGAGGTCAACAGGTTGGAGACCCAGCCCCGGCTCGCCGCGACCTTGGCGAAGACTGCGGCGGTGTCCGGTGCGCTTTCCGGCGTCGGGTCCGGCAGGCGGCAGGCGCGGCCGGGTGCGGCATCCCAAGGGCTGCTCATGCCGGCTTGCCGACGCGACTGCGGTATTCCTGCTGCAACTCATCCAGCGTCAGGAACACCGCGCCCTGCTTCACCAGCGCATCGATCAGCTTCTCCATCATCAGCATGCGGTGGCCGCGGCCGACGACATAGGGGTGGAAGGTGAAGATTAGCGCGCCCCATTCCTCCGTGCGCTGCATGTACTCCCAATCCGCCAGCCAATTCTCCAGCACCGCATTGGCGTTGGACAGGCCGGGCAGGACCTCGGTCTTTGCGCGGATGAATTCGAAATGCGGATGGTCGTCGAGTGACCAGCTGATCGGGATCTCCACCAGGTCCGTGGCTTCGCCGAATTGCATCGGCGCATCCGCCACCACCACATCGCCGCGCCGGGCGAAGTAGGGGCTGCAATCATGGCCCATCATGCTGCTGTCGTAGCGCAGCCCATGTTCCGAGATCAGGTCGATGGTGCGGTCGCTGATGTCCCAGGAGGGTGAGCGGTAGCCGGCCGGCTTGCCGCCGGTGAGCTTCGCGATACAGTCCATCGCGCGGCCGAACTCATCGGCCTCCCGCTGCGTCTCCAGCCAGGCCGGCGGCACATGGCTGTAGCCGTGATGGCCTACCTCGTGGCCGGCCTCGACCACGGCGGCGCAGGCTTCCGGATAGGTCTCGATGACCACGCCGGGAATGTACCAGCTCGACTTGATCTGGCGTTCCTTCAGCAGCTTGCGGATGCGCTCGGCGCCGATCACGCCAAATTCGCCGCGCGAGGTGGGCGTCGGCGTGGTCATGCCGCGCGCGGCGAAGCCGGACCAAGTGTCGAAGTCGAAGGACAGGCAGGCGATGTGGCGGGGCATTTCGTCAGACCTTCGCTGTGCCGAACTTCGTCGACAGGAACGCCAGGATATCCGCCGTGCAGCGGTCCGGCATCATGTCGGCAATGTTGTGCGGCATGTGCTCGTACTCGATCATGGTCACGTCAGGAATGCGCTGGCGCATCGAATCATAGCTGTTGGCGCTGCCCACCGTCTCACCACCCGGATAGATCACCAGCGTCGGCGCCTTGATGCGCGGCAGTTCGGCGCTCCATTCCTGCGTTGCCATGTAGCCGATGAAGCGCACGACATAGGCCGGGTCGTTCTCCGCCGTCTGTTCCAGGAACCAGCGGATCATGCCCGGATCGGTGGAGGCGAGGTCGAAGCGCAAGTGGATGGTGCGCGTCAGGAACGGCGTCAGCCCCTCCTTCTCGATCAGCGGCAGCCAATCGAGCGCGCTCGGGCTCAGACCCGGGGTGGAGCCGACGACGCAAAGACCCAGCACGCGTTCCGGCGCCGTGATCGCCAGCTTCTGCGCCAGGTAGCCGCCAGCGGAATTGGCGACGATATGCGCCTGCTTTGCGCCCACCTCGTCCATCAGTTCCTCGACGTCACGTACGAAGCGGTCCATCGACAGCGGCATGTCGGCGGGCGGCGTGTCGGAACCGCCATGGCCGCGCAGATCCATCCGCACCACCCGGAAATGCCGCGCCAGCGCCGGCACCCAGGAATAGAAGCGCTGCGAATTGCCCATCGCGGAATGCAGCAGAACCAGCACCGGCGGCTGCGTCCAGGGATCGGTGAAGTCGTCGAGGTAATAGGCGATGTTCAGCCCGTCGCTGGCGGTGAAGGTCTGGCGCGTCGTCATGTCGCGGTGGTTCCTGCGGTTATCAGGGCAAGGTTGCCGAGGCCGAGTGGCAGGTTTCCACTTTCGGCCTCGGCGATCAGCGCGGCAACCCGCGCATGTGTCGGCGCCGCCAGGCCGAGCCGCGCGGCTTCGGTCGCGATGAAGCCGTTGAAGAAGGCGACTTCGGTGGGGCGTCCCTTCGACAGATCCTGCAACGTGCCAGACATTCCGCCATCGACCATGCTCGCGGCCTGCGCCGCCATGGCATCCAGCGCCGCGGCTTCCGCCTCGGCATCGCCCGCCGCCGCGCGCAGCCAGGCCTCGCCCGGCAGGCCGAACAGGCGCTCCAGCGTGAAGCCCATCGCACGACCGAGCGCGATCGCCTCGGCGCCGAGGCGAATCGCGATGCGCCGCGTTTCCTCGCCCGAATAGACAGCCTTCAAGGACAGTCCGGTAAGGCCGGACAGGCCGGAGGTCATGGTATTCGCCGTCAGCTTCACCCAGCGTTCGGTCCAGAGATCCGTGGTAACGGCGGCGGTGTCGACATCCGACAGCATCGCGGCGATGGCTTCCGCGCGCGGCGTGCGGCGGCCATGCATTTCGCCGATCTTGAAGACATTGCCGCCGGCGGCGCCACGCTTGCGGGTGCGGCGCACCTCGCCCGGCCCGGCCATGAACACATCAAGCCCGCTGCCGATGCCGCCCAGCGTCCGGCCATGCCCGATGAACCGAGCCACGCGTTCCTCGACGAGGGCATTCTGCAACGTCACGACCGGGACCAATTGCGGCAGCCAGGTCGCCAGCAGCGCTGCCGCCCAGTCCGTGTCGTAGAGCTTTACGGTGAGGAAGGCGACATCTGCGCGGGCATCGCGCAGCCGATACGCATCACACAGATGCCATGCCTGAAGCCGCACGGTCTGTGCGCCTTCCGGCGTCGTCACCCGCAGGCCATCGGCCCGGATCGCCTCGACATGGTCGTGCCAGCCATCCACCAGGACCACCTCATGCCCGGCGGCCGCGAGGCCGCCACCGACGAGGCTGCCCACGGCGCCGCCACCCAGCAACACGATCCGGCTGCGTGGCTTCATGTCGGCGTGATGCCGGCGCGCTGCACGATCTCGGCGAACTTCACCTTGTCCGCGGCGATGCGTTGCGCGAAGGAGGCCGGCGTGTCCCTGGCGGGTGAAATGCCCTGCGAGGCAAAGCGTTGCCCGAACTCCACGCCGTCGAGAATGGGACGCACCGCTAACGCCACCTTGTTGACGATGGCGGGCGGCAGGCCCTTCGGCCCGACGAGGCCCCACCAGGCGCCCATGTCGAAGCCGGGATAGCCGCTTTCCGCCACGCTCGGGATGTTCGGCGCCATCGCCAGCCGCTCGGCGCTGGACACGGCAAGGCCGCGCAGCCGGCCAGCTTCGATGTGCGGCCATGTCGGCGGGACGGAGATGAAGGAGACCTGCACACGTCCCGCCACGAGATCCACCAGCGCATCCGCGTCGCCGCGGTAGGGGATGTGGTTCAGCTCGATCCCCGCGACGCTCATGAACAGGCTGGAGGTCAGATGCGGGCCGGCGCCGACGCCGGAGGAGGCATAGCTAAGCCGGCCCGGCTGCGACTTTGCCAATGCGACCAGCTCCGCCACGTTGCGCGCCGGCACACTCTCATGCACCACCAGGAAGTAGGGCGCGGAGGCGCACATCGCGATGGGTGTGTAATCCGCCACCGGATCGAAGCCGACGTCGCGGCGAACGAAGGGCGCCAGGACCTGCGCGCTCGACATCATGTAGAGCGTGGTACCATCAGGGTCCGCGCGCTTCGCCGCATCGGCGGCGATGGTGCCGGCAGCGCCGGTTCGGTTCTCCACCGCGATCGCCTGGCCCAGCGATTGCGCCAACGGGGTCGCCACCGCACGCGCCACCAGATCGTTCGCCCCGCCGGCAGGGTAGCCGACCAGGATGCGGATCGGCCGCGTCGGCCATTCGGAAGATTGCGCCCGTGCGGTGCCTGCAAGCGAGGCGGCGCCGAGGCTGAGCAGCGCCGTGCGACGCGTCAGGCTGGGGAGCGCCCGGGCCTTCGATGATGGATCCATGGTGCCGTCTCCTGTTCTGGCTGATGGTGGCGCGCGATTTGGCTTCCCTGCGATCCGGGTTCATCCCCCGCGATTGTCTGCCATCCCGGTTCGCTGCGGATGGGATAGAACGGTGGCGTCGCGCCTGGCGGCGCAGAAAACGCGTGATCCCCTGAAACGGAGGCAAGCGACCGCAGCGCGTTGGAAAGCAAGCCACAGCTGGCCGCGATCCGATCATGAACGGCCCTGGCCTCCGGGCTCTCGGCCATCCGATCCGGCGGGATGAGCTTCATGCGCGATCCTTGATGCCGGGCCTTTGCGGGCAACCCATGCATAATATATTAGTGCACGATGCCGCCACCAAAACCATCGCGCAAGCCTGCTGTCGCACCCGCGCCGACAAAAACCGTGGCGCCGGCCCTGGCGCCTGCGGTCTATCCCAGCCGGCAGGAGGCGGTGGCCGCTGCGCTGCGGCTGGATATCCTGCGGGGGCGCATTCCCGCGGGTGCGCGTCTCGACATCGATGAGATCGCGAACCGGCATGGCGTCAGCCGGACACCGGTGCGCGACGCGCTCAAGCAGCTGGAGGGGGAGGGGCTGATCCAAGTCCTTCCTTATCGCGGGGTGGAGGTCACGCGCCTGACGGCGGAGAATCTGCGCGAGCTGTTTGCCATCCGCATCGCGCTTGAGCGTCTGGCGCTGGCGCAGGCGACCGTGCAGGTCACGGAAGCCGAGCTCATGCAGCTGCGCGGGATCCTGCGGCGAATGGACCGGTACGCAGTGCGTGACGAGGCCTGGATGAGGTTGAACGCGGCATTCCACGATGGTGTGCACGCGGCATCACGATGGCCACGGCTGATCGAGATGATCCGGGTGCAGCGGACCAATGTGGAGCGTTATGTGCGGGCAGGGGCCGCCGATCTGGGCGTTGCGCAGCAGCAGGCCGAGCATTGGCAATTGATCGAGGCGATGACGGCGCGGCAGCCGGAGCTTGCCGCAACGCTTATCGCACAGCATCTGTCACGCACCGCCGAGACGCTGGCGCGAATGAGCGCCGACCCCGTTCCCGCACCGGAGTGACCCGCGATCCTTGCGCCTCGCGCTACCCCACCGGCACCCAGGTCGCGCCAAGCTGGCTGGAGGCAACGGCCGCGGCAATGAAGCGCATGCCGCGCAGCCCATCTTCGATCCCCGGCACAGGCGCCGGCATGGCATCCAGGGCCTGCTCTGCGGGCGCTGCGAGGATCTGGTCCGCAAAATCCCGGTAGATCTGCGCGAAGGCCTCCAGATAGCGCTTGGCGGCTGGAGATCCAGGCCTGGGAGAAGAATGGGCTCTGGCCTGCCTGGCGGGCAACGCCAGCCGACCCAAAGCTGCTGGAATGTTCGCCAACGCTTGCCGACAACCGCCCAAGGCCACTCGCAAGTGGAACCCTATCGGGCCTCACGGAGCATAGGACACCGCCCCAGGGTCGGACAATAGGCGCCTGATATGTCTAGAAATAGTGAAGCCGCGTGCCGCGAGACACGCTGCGTCACCTTCCGCCAAGTGCCGTGCAGTCTATGACGTACTGGCCTCCGAAGCGCGTGGCGGTCGCTCGGTGTTCCTGCGTTTCCGCGGCGGCGCGCAACTGTGAGGCGACGCTTAGCCGAAATTGAGCCGCGCAACGCCCTTGACCCTCCCATTGGGGCAATCACCACTTCCTTGGCTCGACAGAACCCATGAGGAGGGTGTGATGCATCGCTTTCGGATCGCGAACATGAACTGCGGCGGCTGCGCGAAGGGCGTCACGGCGTCGCTCCGACAGGCCGACCCGCAGGCGGAGGTTGATATCAAGCTGGACACGCGGGAAGCGGCCGTGACGTCGGCCATGGACACAGCGCGGCTGGAACAGGCGTTGCGCGATGGTGGTTGGCAGGTCGAGCGCATCTCCGCCTGATCGCGCGCTGACATGCTTTGTCATGACGGCGTGACGCTGGCGACATGCCGAAGGGGGCAGTCTTGTTCAGCTCGGATCAAAGGAAACCAGCACATGACCCGCCTTGCTTGCTCACTTGCCCTTGCTGCCGGCCTCGCCACCGTCTCCGCCGCAGGCTTCGCCATCGCCCAGGGCACCACACCGCAACCGCAGCCCGGACAGCCCGGGATGATGGGCCAGATGCCCGGCATGCATCAGCCCATGCAGCACATGCAGCACATGCAGCAGCGGCGGATGCCTGGCACGCAGGCGCCCACGGCTGACCCGCACCACCCCCGCGCGGCAGTTCCTGGAACCGCGGCCCAAGGGGCAACTGACGTTTCCCCCTCGACCGCCGCCTTCCTGGCCGCGAATGAGAAGATGCATCGCGACATGGCCATCACCTTCACGGGCGATGCTGACCGCGATTTCGCCGCTTCCATGATCCCGCACCATGAGGGCGCGATCGAGATGGCGCGGGTCCAGCTAGCGCATGGCCGGGACCCGGGGATGCGCAGCCTGGCCGAGGCCGTGATTCGCGCGCAGGAGAGCGAGATCGCCGCCCTGCGCGCCTTTCTGGCACGGCTACGCTGATGGAAGGGGCGGGCCCGCTCCCCGCCCGTCTGCTCCCCGCCCATGGCCGCTGCCGCCGTCGATAGCGATGCCCGCAACGCGGCCGGTCACGAGCTATCGCGCGCTGAGGAGTTAGATGGACATGGAACATCACGGTCCCCACACAGCTAACGGCAAGCACGATCCGCACCCTGAAGCGACTGCGGCGGCATCGGGCACCGTGAAGGATCCGGTCTGCGGCATGACGGTGGATCCGGCGAACACCGCGCACCACGCCGAGCATGCTGGGCAGGCCTACCATTTCTGCTCCGCCGGTTGCCGCACCAAGTTCATTGCCGAACCGGGCAAGTATCTTCAGGCGCGTGCGCCGCTGCGCGCCGAAGCCGTCGCGCCGGGCACCATCTACACCTGCCCGATGCACCCGCAGATCCGGCAGCCAGGCCCTGGAAGTTGCCCGATCTGCGGCATGGCACTCGAAGCTGAAACCCCTTCGGCCGAGACAGGACCCAACCCGGAGCTGGTGGACTTCACCCGGCGCTTCTGGATCGGTCTTGTGCTGACCATCCCGGTCTTCCTGCTGGAAATGGGCGGTCACCTGACGGGGATGATGCACCTCGTCGGCGGGCCGCGCATCGGCAACTGGATTCAACTGACGCTGGCGACGCCCGTGGTGCTCTGGGCGGGCTGGCCGTTCTTCGTCCGCGGCTGGCAGAGCCTGGTGAACCGCAGCCTCAACATGTTCACCCTGATCGCACTCGGCACTGGTGTCGCCTGGGTGTTCAGCGTCGTGGCCACACTGGCCCCCGGCATCTTCCCCGCCGCCTTCCGCGTGGCCGATGGCTCGGTGGCGGTGTATTTCGAGGCGGCGGCCGTCATTGTGGTGCTGGTGCTCCTCGGGCAGGTGCTGGAATTGCGGGCGCGCGAGCAGACCGGCGGCGCCATCCGGGCGCTACTGGACCTCGCGCCGGCCCAGGCCCGGCGGCTGCGGGACGATGGATCGGATGAGGACGTCCCGCTCGCGGCCATCGTGGTCGGCGATCGGCTCCGCGTTCGTCCAGGCGATAAGGTGCCACTTGATGGCGCGGTGCTGGAGGGTGCCTCCAACGTCGATGAGAGCTTGGTAACCGGTGAGGCAGTACCGGTCACCAAGGGGGTAGGCGATCAGGTGGTGGGCGGCACGCTGAACGGCCAGGGCAGTTTCGTCATGCGCGCGGATCGCGTTGGGCAGGACACGGTGTTGGCGCAGATCGTGCGCATGGTCGCGGGCGCACAGCGTTCCCGCGCGCCGATCCAGCGCCTGGCCGACCAGGTCAGTGGCTGGTTCGTACCCGTGGTGGTCGCCATCGCGCTGCTTGCCTTCGCAGTCTGGGCGATGTGGGGGCCGGAGCCGCGCCTCGCCTTCGCGCTGGTCGCGGCCGTGACAGTGCTGATCATCGCCTGCCCGTGTGCGCTGGGGCTGGCGACACCGATGTCCATCATGGTGGGCGTCGGGCGGGGCGCGCAGGCGGGCGTGCTGATCAAGAACGCCGAGGCACTGGAGCGCATGGAGCGGATCGACACGCTCGTTGTCGACAAGACGGGAACGCTTACGCAAGGGCGGCCGGATGTGGTGGCGGTGATCCCGGCAACAGGTGTGGCCGAAGAGGAGGTGTTGCGCCTGGCTGCGGGGTTGGAACGACCCAGCCAGCATCCCCTTGCCGAAGCCGTGGTGCGGGCGGCGGAGAAGCGCGGGATCGCCGTGCCGGCAGTAGAGGGCTTTGATGCCCCCACTGGCCGTGGCGTGACCGGCACGGTCGATGGACGCCAAGTTGCAGTAGGCAATGCCCGGTTGATGGACGAGGCCAAGGTGGATGTCGGCGCGCTTTCGGCCGAAGCCGAGCGTCTGCGCGGTGATGGCGCCACGGTCTTCTTCGTGGCGGTGGATGGCCGCGCCTTCGGAATCGTCGCCGTGGCCGATCCGGTGAAGGAGACAACGGCGGCAGCCCTCGCGGGCCTCGCGAAAGAGGGCGTGCGGGTGGTGATGCTGACGGGCGACAACCGCACGACGGCCGAGGCCGTGGCGCGGCGCCTCGGCATCACCGAGGTGGAGGCGGAGGTTCTTCCCGAGGACAAGCAGCGCATCATCGAAAAGTTGAAGGCCGAGGGACGTCGCGTGGCGATGGCCGGCGATGGTGTGAATGACGCGCCGGCGCTGGCCGCGGCCGAGGTGGGCATCGCCATGGGCACCGGTACGGCCGTGGCGATCGAGAGCGCCGGTGTGACGCTGCTTGGTGGCGACCTGATGGGGATTGTCCGGGCGCGGCGATTGTCCGAGGCCGTGATGGGTAACATCCGGCAGAACCTGTTCTTCGCGTTCGCCTACAATGCGGCCGGCGTGCCGATCGCAGCGGGGGTGCTCTACCCAACGTTCGGCATCCTGCTGTCACCGATCATTGCGGCTGCGGCGATGGCGCTGTCTTCGGTGAGCGTGGTGGGGAACGCGTTGCGGCTACGGACGACGCATTTGGATTGAAAGGCGCCAGTAACGAAGCCGCATGTCGCGCACGCACGCCCGGATGCGGGAGGGCGGCATGCAGGTGATGGAGGTGGACGACTTCGGCGTCGTCGAAGGTCGCTGCTGGCCCGATCTCTGGCGCGGTGAGGAGCACACAAAATCCGTGGCTGCCGTCGAGGAGGCTCTGCGTGGCGGGAAGTAGCGACGGAACCTCGCGCCCGAAACCGTCGGGTTCCTGATGCCGCGCGGGTCACCGACATCCGGGTCTGTCGCGCCAACGTCGTGCTGCCGCGCATCCTTGGGTCCTGCACGCAGTACGCGACCTGCAGGACTTGCCGCAGGACCTCTAGAGCCGTTGAGTGTCACGCAGACTCCGCCTCGGCCAGTGGGTTCCGCAGCACCACTGTCATAATCCGTGTCACGACCGCGCCCAGGCCAAACACCGTTACGGTCGCGTTCTGCACGAAGCCGGCGACGGGCGCGGGCAGCGGGCACTGATGCGTGTACCAACACCCGCCTGCCACGGCCGCGACGAGGCGTACGCCGAGGAAGTCGAAACGAAGGACGCCCAAGCCACCAACGCCTTCCTTGGCCTCATTCCCGCTTTGCCGTCCAACGGTCTTGCCGGTAATGGGCAAGCGTCTCGATCCGCAGCAAAACCTCATGGCTCAGAGCGAACCCTTTAACTACCGCCGCCAAGGCGGCCGCCGATCCCCTCAACCAACCTTCACCCTGGCTTCCCATCCGCGCGCGGGCCAAGGAGCATCGGCGCGTAGACCAGCAGGATCAGCAGAAACGCGGTCACCCAGCACAGTGCTGCGGCAATCAGCACGACCAGCGCATCCGCCCCGGCGAGGTGACTGAAACCGCGTAACAGCGCCGCGGTCACCAGCAGCACATATGCGGCGACCGCTGCCGGTGCCGCGACCAGCACGTTTCCGGTATGCCCGAGCGTTGCGCGCGTCATGACCGCGACGATCATCAGCGACACCGCGCCCGCCATTTGCAGGTGCAGCCAAGCCGATGCCCACGGCGCTCCGGTCAGGTGCGAGACGGCCTTCACGGCGAGCGCCAGCGGGATCAGCGCATAAGCCAGGTGCAGTATCCACAGGATCGGCCAGCGGAGCGTTCGCAGCCCGTGCCAACGTGACAGGCGCAGCGCCACCAGCGCCGCTGCGATCGCCGCCACCAGCCCGGCCAGCACGCCCCCAGGTGCGGCCAGATCCACCACCGCCACCGCCGCCACGGCCAGGATCGCAGCGCGGTCCACACCCGGCAGTGGCTTGGCTTCCGCCGGCCGCGGTGTCTTGCGCAGTGCGTTCAGTGTGAAGGACGGCACGATCCGCCCGCCGATCAGGACGACCAACAACAGCGCCATGTCCGCCATCAGCAATTGCCCGACCGCCCAGCCCGGCGAGGCCCACCAATCGGCTTCCTCGGCCAGCATCATCACCTGCCCGGACCAGAACACCAGCACCAGCGCAGGCGGGCCGAACAGACGGGGCGCCTTCGCCTTCAACAGCGCCGGCAGCACCAGCAAAAGCGTTGCAGGCAGTGGCGTAAGGGCAAGCAACGCCGCAATCTCGATGGGCACCGGGGAGCCCGGCAGCATCGCGAAGCGCGCCGCCAGGAACAGCGTTGCCAGAGCGACCAACGGCGCGCCGGAATAACCACGCCGACCTGTCCAATTCGGGATCGCCGTCATCAGAAAGCCGATCATGGCCGCAGCGACGAATCCGCCCAGCGCCTCATGCGCATGCCATCGTACCGGTGGCAGCGGACCCTCCGGCAGGGCAAAACCGGCCAGCGTCAGTACCCAGACGCCAATGGCGGCCGGCGCCACCAACCCTGCCATCAGGAAGAAGGGTCGGAAGCCATGCGCGAACAGCGCCATCACGCCCCCTTCGGCCGAAAGGCAATGCAGACGGCGGGGTCCGTCTCGATCCGCGGTCCTTCGATCAGGTCGATGCAGTAGGGAATCGCCGGGAAGACCGCTGCCAGGCATTCGGCGATGGCCGAGGGTTTGCCTGGCAGGTTGACGATGAGGCTTCGCCCACGCGTACCGGCCATCTGGCGCGAGAGAATCGCGGTCGGTACGGAGCGCAACGAGACGGCGCGCATCAATTCCCCAAAACCCGGCAGCACACGGTCGCAGACCGCCTCCGTTGCTTCCGGCGTCACATCGCGCGGTGACGGGCCAGTGCCACCTGTGGTGACGATCAGCGGGCATCGCTCAACATCCGCCAGCTCGCGCAACGCAGCCTCTATGGCTGGACGTTCGTCGGGAACAAGGCGCCGCACCGCCTGCCAAGGGGAAGCCATGATGCGCGTGAGTGCCGCTTCGATGCCCGGCCCCCCCTGGTCTGCGTAGATGCCTCGAAACGCGCGGTCGGAGATGGTGACCACGCCAATCCGGACCGCCGCACCAGCATGAACTGGCTCCGCCGATATCATGCGCCGCGCGGCCCGGGCTGGGTTGGCGCAGGCGCTGCCACTGCAGGAAAAAGAGGGTTCAGTGCCAGATCACCATCCGGACTGGTCAGGTGGATCTCTCGCGCCAGGTTGCCCGAGAAGGCCCGCCACGGGTCGATGTTGCGGTAGGGCACGGCGATCAGAACGGGTACTCCCTGGTCGATGGCCTCCGCGATCAGCGAGCGAAAGCCGCCACCCTCGACCTCCGTCTTGCCGAATTTGTTCAGGACCAGCAGGTCGGGTGCGCCCCGAAGCGCCATTGACACCAGTTGGATTGCCCGCGCCATCTCTCCAAGGTCGAGACGGCAGCCGCGCGCATGCGGTCCGCGATCCTGCGAAATTTCGATGGCAGCGCCGGTCGAAAGTTCTTCCAGCGTCATGTCACAGCCGATCCGGCCGGCACGCGGCGTATCGTGCTGGATTACGCCTGCGAGTCGACGGCCGGCGGCTTCGAATTGTCGCACAATTCGGCGCAGTACCTGGTCTGCCAGCGCGCTCTCGGCATAAACCAGCGCCGTGATGAGGGGAACATCATTGGTCATCGTGGGATATTATCCATGGGCGGCATGCAGCAGGGTGGTGAGGCCATGTCCTCCAGCCCGATGGCTGAGAAGGCTTCCAGAGCATGGCGGCGCCGCGGGCTGAGGGGCTCGGTTCGCGCCGTGACGCTCTGGTCAATCGAAGGCAGCGCGTCGCGCTCGGCGATGGTCGCCACCGTGGCTCCGAGGTCGCGCAGCAGTCCGTCATGCATGCCGTAGATCCAGCCATGCAAATGCAGATCCACGCCGCGTGCCCAGGCGCCCTCGACGATCGGCGTCGCGGCGACACGCCTGATCTGCATCTCGACATTGAGTTCGCAAAGCCGGTTGAGTTGGCGCTCCGCGTCGCCCATGTCGTCAAACAAGCGGCGATGCTTGCGATAGAACATCGAAAGCGGCTGCAGCCAGTGGTCCACCAGCGCGCCGCGCTCATCCGCCATCGCGCGCTGCACCCCGCCGCAGCCGTAGTGGCCGGAGACGATGATGTGCTGCACATGCAGGACATCAACTGCGTATTCCAGCACCGCGAGAATGTTCATGTCGCTGGTATGGACGATGTTGGCGATGTTCCGATGCACGAAGACCTCACCGGGATCGAGACCCAGCACATCATTCGCGGTGATGCGGCTATCAGAACAACCGATCCATAGATATTTCGGTGCCTGCTGCTCCGAGAGCCGCCGGAAGAAGGTGGGGTCCTGCTCCGTCTTACGGTCGGCCCAGGCGACGTTGCGGTCAAACAGGTGATCGAGGCTGATCATGCGCCCTCCACTCCCCGCCGCAGCTTCATGCCGCGGCTGATAGCCTTCAGGTCAGGTCGCGTCAGGCGAATGCGCGCCAGCGCCAGCACCACGCCATTTTCAAGCGCCAAATGCCGCATCTCGCTAGCGGCATAGGCCTGCATCGCCTCCCCCGGCGCGATGTCGATGTGCACCGTGTCGTCGGCGGGCTTTGCGGAAAGAGCCTCCACAATAATGTCGGCCATCGCCGCACCCTGGCGGTGTTCCTCCCCGAGCCGCGCCAAGGTGATGCCAAGTCCATCCGCCGGCAACGCACGGCGCCGGAGCATCGGATAGAGGTCGAGATCCTCATCCTCGTGATGCAGGCAAAGATCACCCGTCAGATAGGCGGTCATTCTGTCGGCCTCGGCGCGGCTCGCCACGCGCTCGGTCGCAAAACGCCGCAGCACCACGCAGACGGCGCGCTGTCGGAGATGGGCCGCAAGGATGTAGGCCAGCGGATCATCCAGCAGGGCGAAGGGCGGTGGTGCGGTATCATCCGAGAGCATCGCCCGGCCCGCCCTTGCCACAGCCACAGCCCGTCGTGGCCGGCCCCGCAGCATCGCGGGCCAGCGACCAACGGAGCATCCTGTCTAGCGTGGTGCGCGCCGGATCGTCGCTGCGCTCGATCGCCGTCATCAGCGCGAGCCAATCCTCGCTCGTGGCATCCGCGGCAAAGCGCCTGGTGGCGCCACACACGTAATCGGCCGGGCTCTCGTCGTGCAGTTCTCCCATGGCCTGGACCTCGGTGAGGAGGATGATATCGCCCATCGCGTCGAGAGCTTCGGCTGCGTCGGCCTCATTGCCCAGGCGCTTTAGAATGGTGCCGAGCAGCATGGCATCACCTCACTGAACAAGCGGCGAGGCTGACGCATCCAGGTCGATGCCCTGGATGTCAGCCCGACCGGCCAGGATTGAGACATATTGCCGGATTGCCGCGCGCCGGACCTTTTCACCCATCCATTCGGCGATGCGCCCCTGCACCATTTCGAAGGGCAGGTCGCGCCCTTCGATTCGCCGGTCGAGCGCCACGATATGCAGGCCGTAGCGCGTCTCCACCGGCTCCGGATGAATGGAGCCCACGGTGATGCGCGCCAATGCTTCCTCGAACTCGGGCACCGTCTGCCGAGGTCCAATCTGGCCAAGGTTGCCGGCGGTCTTGCCTGATGGGCAGGCGGAGTGGGCGAGTGCCAGGGCTGCGAACTCGCCCGGTTCGAGCGCCAGACGCGCCAGGATCGCAGCAGCCACCGCAGGACTCTCAGGCTGGTTCGCGGGCAGTAGAATATGACGCGCTTCGTAGATATCTGGCGTGCGGAACCGGCGCCGGTTCTGGTCATGAAAGCGCCGGCAGGCAGCCTCGTCGGCCTCGGGTGTGCGGACCTCGCGCTCGATCAGGCAACGGACCAGTGCTTCCTCGTCGGTTTCACGACGGCCCTCTCCATCACTGGCCGGTTCCACCGGAATGGCGAGGCGACGCGCCTCTTGCAGTAGAAGCTCACGCACCACCAGCGCGGCGGAGGCGGCCTTCATGGCGTCGAGCGGCTTGCCGGCTGGGTGATTCTGCGTTTCCTGCGCGATGGCGGCGCGGGAGATCGCCACACCGTTCACGCTGATCGTCTTGCGGCTGCCAGGCAGCGCGGGCTTTACCGCGCAGGCGGAGGTTGTGCTCATCGTCTTCACTCCGCTGCCTGGCTCGGGGCGGGCTTCACGCCCGGGGCGCCCAGCGGCCGGCGGCTGCGCACAACCTGGTAGCCGCGCCGCCCCAGATACCAGACGGGCGCCGACCACACATGCACCAGGCGTGAGAAGGGGAAGAGCAGAAAGATCGTCATGCCCAGCACGAGGTGCGC
Source organism: Falsiroseomonas sp. E2-1-a4 (assembly GCF_051433165.1). NCBI lineage: Bacteria > Pseudomonadati > Pseudomonadota > Alphaproteobacteria > Acetobacterales > Roseomonadaceae > Falsiroseomonas > Falsiroseomonas sp. E2-1-a4. The sequence continues at coordinate 46,316 of NZ_JBHMFS010000026.1, forward strand.
GAGAAAGGGGAAGGCCAGCCCCTGCAACGTTTTCGCATCGACCGGCTGCAGCGTGAGGATACCCTGCGCCCAGTACGACAACGTCAGCATCACCGACCCGTCGGAGTGCGCGAACGAGAAGGGCAGCGTGATAAGGCCAAGCGAAAGCTGCACCCAGAGGATGATGAGCACCGCGAGATCCATGTAGGTGGAGGTGACGCGGATGCGCGCATCATACAGCCGGCGATGCAGCAGCAGAGACAGGCCGATGAAGCAGATGAGCCCCGCGATCCCGCCGGCGATGACGGCAATGAGCTGCTTCTGCTCGACCGTGATGAACAGGGTGTAGATGAACTTCGGCGTCAGCAGACCAGCCGCATGGCCGAGGAACAGAAACAGGATGCCGCCATGGAACAGGTTCGAGCCCCAGGTAAGCTGCTTCTTGCGCAGCATCTGACTGGAACTCGCGCGCCAGCTATACTGCTCCCGGTCGAAGCGGATGAGGCTGCCGAGCAGAAAGGCCGTCAGCGCCACATAGGGGTACCAGACGAAGAGGATGTGGAATATGGCGTCGCGCATGATGGATGCTCCTCAGCCGGCGGTGCGATGGGTGACGATGGTGCGCGGCCGCTGGCCCGGCGGGGGCTCCAGCCCCGGCGCTGGGCGCCCGGCTTGGCGCAGCTTGGCGGCCAGGGTATCGGTGCCGCAGGCTGCGGCAACTGAGCCAGGGCCGAAGGTCACTTCCTCCTCCTCCCAGGCGGCATCCAGCGCCTCCAGGTCGTCGGGTTCCGGATCCGGCTCGGCGCGTAGCGCCGCAAGTGCCGCGGCGTCGAGCTTCGCGCGCGACAGCGCGGTGAGGGCCGCGAAGATGGCCTCATAAGGCGAAGACCGCTTGGCCAGCCGTTCCCGGAGTGCCGCGAAGACATGGCCGGGCTGGCCAATCAGCTCGATCGCCTCGGCCGGTGTGCGGGTGGCCGCGTATTCAAGGAACAATGGCAGGAAATCCGGCAGTTCCGCCGTGGTGGGCGTGAAGCCGCCATCTTCATATACCTTGATGAGGTCCACCATGGCCTGGCCACGATCGCGGCTCTCACCATGCACATGCTCGAATAGATGCAACGAGAGCGAGCGCGTGCGGTCGAAGAGCAGGATGTAACGTTCCTGCGCGTCATACAGATCATGTGTTGCGAGATCTGCGATCAGCGCGTCCACCGCCGCCCGCTCCCGCTTTGGTAGCATGGTCTCCCGGTCCAGCACGGCGCGAAGTTCGGCGCCTGCCGCGACGAGATCGGGGGTTGGATAGGTCAGCAGCGCCGAGAGAACCTTGAGCGTGCGCATCACAGCGCCCCCATCTTCGGCTTGTCGTTCTTGAGCTTGATGCCGCCGAACAGATTGCCCGACTGTTCGCTGGGCGAGCAGCCATCGCCAAAGGAGAAGCCGCAGTGGCCGCGCATCTCGTAGGCGTCCTCCGTGACCTCACGATGCGCGGTCGGGATCACGAAGCGGTCTTCGTAATTCGCGATCGCCATGATGTGGTACATGTCTTCGATCTGCGCCGCCGTCATGCCGACACGCTGTGGGATCGTCTCGTCGATGACGCCGTCAACGGTCTTGGCCCGCATGTAGGCGCGCATGGCGAGCATGCGTTCCAGCCCGCTGGCGACGGGCGCTTCATCGCCAGCAGTCAGCAGGTTGGCGAGGTACTTCAGCGGGATGCGCAGCGAGCGCACATCCGGCATCCCACCATCAATGCCCATCTTGCCGGCTTCGGCGGCGGCGGTGATGGGCGAGAGCGGCGGCACGTACCACACCATCGGCAGGGTGCGGTATTCGGGGTGCAGCGGGAAGGCGACCTTCCACTCCATCGCCATCTTCCACACGGGTGAATGGCGGGCTGCTTCCAGCCAGGAGTCGCTGATCCCGTCCGCACGCGCCTGGGCGATGACCGCCGGGTCGTTCGGGTCGCAGAAGATGTCCATCTGCGACTGGTAAAGATCTTTTTCATCGGGAACGCTTGCAGCCGCCTCGATCCGGTCGGCGTCGTAGAGCACCACGCCCAGGTAGCGGATGCGGCCGACGCAGGTCTCGGAGCACACTGTGGGCTGACCCGCCTCGATGCGCGGGTAACAGAAGATGCATTTCTCGGATTTCCCCGAGGACCAGTTGAAGTAGATCTTCTTATAGGGGCAGCCCGAGACGCACATGCGCCAGCCGCGGCACTTGTCCTGGTCGATCAGGACGATGCCATCCTCCTCACGTTTGTAGATCGCGCCCGAGGGGCAGGCCGCCGCGCAGGCCGGATTCAGGCAGTGTTCGCACAGCCGCGGCAGGTACATCATGAAGGTGTTTTCGAACTGCCCGTACATCTCCTTCTGGATGCCTTCGAAGTTCGCATCCTTCGAGCGCTTGGCGAATTCGCCGCCCAGGATTTCCTCCCAGTTCGGCCCCCATTCGATCTTCTCCATCCGCTCGCCGGTGATGAGCGAACGCGGGCGCGCAGTGGGGAAGGCCTCCAGTTCGGGCGCCTTCTGCAGGTGCTCGTAGTCGAAGGTGAAGGGTTCATAGTAGTCGTCGATCTCAGGCATGTTCGGGTTGGCGAAGATGCTCGCAAGCACGCGCCACTTGCCGCCGATGCGCGGCTGGATCTTGCCGCTGCGCAGGCGCTTCCAGCCTCCCTTCCACTTGTCCTGGTTTTCCCAGTCCTTCGGGTAGCCGATGCCGGGCTTGGTCTCGACGTTGTTGAACCAGGCGTATTCCATGCCCTCCCGATTGGTCCAGACGTTCTTGCAGGTCACGGAACAGGTGTGGCAGCCGATACACTTATCGAGGTTGAGCACCATGGCGATCTGCGCGCGGATTTTCATGCCACTTCTCCCGTGACCAGCGTTGCGTCGGCATGCGGACGTTCGAGCCAATCGATCGTGGTCATCTTGCGGACAATGACGAACTCGTCGCGGTTGGTGCCGATCGTGCCGTAGTAGTTGAAATCGTAGGATTGCTGCGCGTAGCCACCGATCATGTGTGTCGGGTTCAGCACGATGCGGGTAACCGAGTTGTGGATGCCGCCGCGGTTGCCCGTCATCTGCGAGCCCGGCACGTTCACGATCTTCTCCTGCGCATGGTACATCATGACCATGCCGTCCTTGACGCGCTGCGAGACGACAGCGCGGGCGACCAGCGCGCCGTTGCTGTTGAAGGCCTCCACCCAATCATTATCCACGATGCCGGCGCGCTTTGCGTCCGGCTCGCTGATCCAGATGCAGGGCCCGCCGCGCGAGAGGGTGAGCATCAGCAAATTGTCGGTGTAGGTGGAGTGGATGCCCCACTTCTGGTGCGGCGTGATGAAGTTCAGCACGATCTGCTTCTCGCCATTCGGCTTCAGATCGATCACCGGCTTGACGGCGCGCAAGTCCACCGGCGGGCGGTAGACGCAGAGCGCCGCGCCAAAGGCCCGCATCCAGAGGTGATCCTGATAGAGCTGCTGCCGCCCCGTCAGCGTGCGCCATGGGATCAGCTCATGCACATTCGTGTAGCCCGCGTTGTAGCAGACCTTCTCGCTTTCCAGTCCTGACCAGGTTGGGGCGGAGATGATCTTGCGCGGCTGAGCCACCACGTCGCGGAAGCGGATCTTCTCGTCTTCCTTCGGTAGCGCGAGATGCGTGTGGTCCAGGCCCGTCGCCTTGCCCAATGCCTGCCAGGCATGGACGGCAACTTCGCCATTCGTCTCGGGCGCGAGCATGAGAATCACCTCCGTCGCGTCGATATCGCTAACGATGCGCGCGAGGCCCTTGTTCGCGCCCTCGGCATGGGTGCCGTTCAGCGCCTTGAGGTGGTTCACCTCATGCCCGGTCTTCCAGGCCATGCCCTTGATGCCGTTTCCGATGCTTTCCATCAGCGGCCCAAGTGCCGTGAAGCGCGCATAGGTCGCGGGGTAGTCGCGCTCCACCTCGAAGACCATCGGCATGGTCTTGCCGGGGATCGGCTCGCATTCGCCGCGCTTCCAGTCACGCGGGTCGAAGGGCTGCGCGATCTCGAGGGCACTATCGTGCTTGATGGGGTTGAGCACGACATCCTTCTCGACGCCCAGTACCTCAGGGGCGACGCGCGAGAAGGCCTCGGCGATGCCCTTGTAGATGTCCCAGTCGCTGCGGGCTTCCCAGGCCGGGTCCACCGCGCTGGTCAGTGGATGGATGAAGGGGTGCATGTCGGAGGTGTTGAGGTCGTTCTTCTCGTACCAGGTGGCCGTTGGCAGCACGATGTCCGAATAGACGCAGGTCGTGGACATGCGGAAATCCAAGGTCACCAGCAGGTCGAGTTTCCCCTCCGGCGCATGCTCATGCCAGACCGCCTCGGTCGCCTTCGCGCGTCCCTCTGGGCCGAGGTCCTTGCCGAGTACGCCATGCGTCGTGCCCAGCAGATGCTTCAGGAAATACTCATGCCCCTTCCCCGACGAGCCCAGCAGGTTGGACCGCCATACGAACATGTTGCGAGGCCAGTTCTTTGGATTGTCCGGGTCTTCGCAAGACAGCTTCAGCGTGCCGTCCTTCAGCCCCTTCGCCACATACTCCTTCGCCGGCATGCCGGCCGCCGCCGCATCCTTCGCCACCTGCAGCGGATTGGTTTCAAGCTGCGGCGCGGAGGGCAGCCAGCCCATCCGTTCGGCGCGGATGTTGTAGTCGATGATCGTGCCGTCCCACGGACCTTTCGGCGCGGTGGGAGAGACGATGTCGCCCACGTTCATCGTCTCATAGCGCCACTGGTCGGTGTGCGCGTAGAAGGCCGAGGTTGAGTTTTGCTGGCGTGGCGGACGGCCCCAATCCAGCGCGAAGGCCAACGGCGCCCAGCCGGCCTGCGGGCGCAGCTTCTCCTGCCCCACATAATGCGCCCATCCGCCGCCCGACTGGCCCACGCAGCCGCACAGCACGAGCATGTTGATGACGCCGCGGTAGTTCATGTCGGCGTGGAACCAATGGTTCATTGCTGCACCGATGATGATCATCGACCGGCCCTTGGTCTTCTCAGCGTTGGTGGCGAATTCGCGCGCCACCTGGATGATCTTGTCGCGGGAGACGCCGGTGATCTTCTCGGCCCAGGCTGGTGTATAGGGCGCCACCTCGTCATAGCTTGTCGCGATGTTGTCGCCGCCGAAGCCGCGATCGACGCCGTAGTTCGCCAGGAACAGGTCGTGCACGCTGGCGACCAGTGTCTCGCCATCCGCCAGCGCCAGGCGCTTCACTGGCACGCGGCGGTTCAGCACGGAGGCATGGGTGGTCGAGGTGAAATGCTCATGCTCGATGTTGCCGAAATAGGGGAAGGCAATCTCCGCCATCTCGTCCTGGATGCCGTCGAGTGAGAGGCGCAGCTTTGCGGCCTCGCCGCTCGACGCTTTTTCCTCCAGGTTCCACTTGCCGCTCTCGCCCCAGCGGAAGCCGATGGTGCCGCGTGGCGCCACGATTTTGCCGGTGGTCTCGTCGAAGGCGACGGTCTTCCACTCGGGATTGTTTGTCTCGCCCAGGGACTGGTCGAGATCAGTGGCCCGAAGGAAGCGTTCCGGCACCAGCTGATCGCCCTGCTGCACCAGCTTCACCAGCATTGGCATGTCGGTATACTGGCGCAGGTAGTCGCGGAAATACGGCACCTGCCGCGCGACGTGGTATTCCTTCAGTATGACGTGTCCCATCGCCATGGCGAGTGCGGAATCCGTGCCCTGCTTCACCGACAGCCAGATGTCGCCGAACTTCGCGGCTTCCGAGTAGTCGGGGCAGATCACCGCGCTCTTCATGCCGCGATAGCGCGCCTCGGTATAGAAATGTGCGTCGGGCGTCCGCGTCTGCGGGACGTTGGAGCCCCACAGGATGATGAAGCCCGCGTTGTACCAATCGGCCGATTCCGGCACGTCGGTCTGCTCGCCCCAAGTCTGTGGGGAGGCCGGCGGCAGATCGCAGTACCAGTCGTAGAAGGACATACAGACGCCGCCGATTAGCGACAGGTAACGCGACCCCGCGGCGTAGGAGACCATCGACATGGCCGGGATGGGCGAAAAACCGAAGATGCGATCCGGGCCATAGGTCTTCGCCGTGTAGGCGTTGGCCGCTGCAATGATCTCCTGCACCTCGTCCCACGGCGCACGCACAAAGCCGCCATGGCCGCGCTTGGTCACGTAGGATGCGCGCTTCTCCGGGTTCTCGACGATGGAGGCCCAGGCAGCCACGGGTGTCATGATCATGCGCGCCTCGCGCCACAGTTTGATGAGGCGGGAGCGCACCAGCGGGTACTTCACCCGATTGCCCGAGTAGAGATACCAACTGTAGGACGCGCCGCGCGAACAGCCGCGCGGTTCATGGTTTGGCAGGTCGGGCCGCGTGCGGGGGTAGTCTGTCTGCTGGGTTTCCCAGGTGACGATGCCGCCCTTCACATAGATCTTCCACGAGCAGGAGCCGGTGCAGTTCGCCCCATGCGTGGACCGCACGATCTTGTCGTGCTGCCAGCGTTTCCGATAGCCGTCTTCCCAGCGGCGATCCTCATTCGTGGTGATGCCGTGGCCGTTCGAGAACGGCTCCTGGAGCTTCTTGAAGAAGGTCAGGCGGTCAAGAAAGTGGCTCATGTCGTGATGCCTCGAATATCTGTCGGGATCATTGTGCGGGGGTGATGGCGGCGCTCGCGCGGCCACCATGCTCGATGTCGTGAAGCAGACCGCCGCGGCGCGTGTAGAACCACCAGGTCGCCAGAACGCAGCTCAGGTAGAAGCCCAGGAAGCTGAAGAGCGCAGTCTCCGCACCACCGGTCATGGCGATGGAGGTGCCGAAGCTCTTGGGGATGAAGAAGGCGCCATAGGCGGCAATGGCGGAGGTGAATCCGATGATGGCTGCCGCTTCCTTGTCCGATTGCTTGACGCGTTCCGCCGCGGTCATCCCGGGCTCAAGCCGCGCCACTTCCTTGCGCATGATCGCGGGGATCATCTGGAAGGTGGAGGCATTGCCGACGCCAGTCGCGGCGAACAGGAACAGGAAGCTCGCGAAGAAGAGCGGGAAGGAGGTCGGCTGACCCTTCATGCCAATCGCGTAGAGGACGCCCAGCACGCCCAAGGACATCGCGATGAAAACCCAGAAGGTGATGCGCCCACCGCCAATCCGGTCGCAGGCCTTGCCCGCCGCTGCGCGCGACAGCGCGCCCACCAGCGGGCCAAGGAAGGCGAGTTGCAGCGCGTTGACCTCGGGGTAGAGGATACGCGACAGCAACGGGAAGGCCGCCGAGAAGCCGATGAAGGAGCCGAAGGTGCCGGTGTAGAGCCAGCACATGATCCAGTTGTGCGTGCGGCGGAAGATCACAGCCTGGTCGGCGAAGGAAGCCTTCATCGTGGCGATGTCGTTCATCCCAAACCAGGCCGCGAAGGCGGAGGCGATGATGAAGGGCACGAAGACGAAGCCGGCATTCTGCAGCCAGAGTGTCGTGGTGACGCCGGCCACGGTTGCGGTCTGCGGCGCACCACCGAGCCAGCCGAAGACACCGGCCGTGATGGCCAGCGGTACGACGAACTGCACGACGCTCACACCCAGATTGCCGAGGCCGGCATTGAGCGCGAGCGCGTTGCCCTTTTCGCGCTTGGGGAAGAAGAACGAGATGTTGGCCATGGAGGAGGCGAAGTTGCCGCCACCGAAGCCGCACAACAGCGCTAGGATCAGGAAGATCCAGTACGGCGTGGCCGGATCCTGCACGGCAAAGCCCATGCCGAGTGCCGGAATGAGCAGCGACCAGGTGGCCAGCGTGGTCCACAGCCGGCCACCGAAGATCGCGGGCATGAAGCTGTAGGCGATGCGCAGCGTCGCGCCGGACAGGCCCGGCAGGGAAGCGAGCCAAAACAGCTGCTCGTTGGTGAAGGCGAAGCCGACGCTCGGCAGCTTTGCCACCACGACGGACCACACCATCCAGACTGCGAAAGACAGCAGCAGGCAGGGCACGGAGATCCAGAGGTTGCGGCGCGCGATCGCACGGCCGCCGCCTTCCCAGAAATCCTTGTCCTCGGGCCGCCAATCCTGGATTGGACCGGTGGCAGCGAGCGCCCCCTGTTGCGCCGTGCCGTGGATTGGCTGCATTTCTGGCAGTTCCGGCAGGGTGCGGACGGCCACGCCCTGCTCGGCCGCCTGCCGTTCCATCTGGCGGATAGCGACATGCATCCAGAGGAGCGAAACCGTGACGATGAGGAAGAGCAGCCAGAAGCAGCTTTGCCACACGCCGGTCAGGTCATTCAGCGCGCCGAAGGCGATGGGCAGCACAAAACCGCCGAGGCCACCGACCAGGCCAACAATGCCGCCCACGGCGCCGACGCGATCTGGGTAGTAGACTGGGATGTGCTTGAACACCGCCGCCTTGCCCAGGCTCATGAAGAAGCCGAGCACGAAGGTCACGACCATGAAGCCTACTAGGCTCATGGACATGCTGAAGCTCACTGGCCCCCGGATGCCCTGCACCACGTACTCAGTCGGCGGGTAGGAAAGGATGAAGGTGCAGACCACCGAGACCAGGAAGGTCCAGTACATGATGCGGCGCGCGCCGAATTTGTCGGACAGGTGGCCGCCATAGGCGCGGAAGATCGAGGCCGGAATGGAATAGGCCGCACCCACCATGCCGGCGGTCACAATATCCAGGCCATAGACGCCGATCAGATAGCGCGGCAGCCACAGCGCCAGCGCCACGAAGGCGCCAAAGACGAAGAAGTAGTAGAGCGCGAACCGCCAGACCTGGATGTTCTTCAGCGGCTCCATCATGGCCGAGAGCGGCTCGGGCTTCGCGCCCGATGCGCGTCGGCGGGCCAGGTCGGGGTCGTCTTTGGTCATCAGGAAAAAGATGATCGCCATGACCAGCAGCGCCGCCGCCCAGATCAGCGCGACGGTCTTCCAGCCATAGGCGACCATGATGACGGGCGCGGCGAATTTGGTGACCGCGGCGCCCACATTGCCGGCGCCAAAGATACCCAGCGCGGTGCCCTGCTTCTCCTTCGGGAACCACTTGGCCACATAGGCGACGCCGACCGAGAAGGAGCCACCGGCGATGCCGACGCCCAATGCGGCGAGCAGGAAGGTCGGGTAGTCATAGGCCAGCGTCAGCAAGGCGGTCATCACCGCGGCCGACAGCATGGTGAAGGTGAACACCATCCGGCCGCCATACTGGTCCGCCCAGATGCCGAGGATCAGGCGGATCAGTGAGCCGGTCAGGATGGGCGTGCCGACCAGCAGGCCGAATTGAGTCTCGCTCAGGCCCAGGTCGCGTTTGATCTGCACGCCGATGATGGCGAAGATCGTCCAGACCGCGAAGCACACTGTGAAGGCAATGGTCGAGAGCCACAGCGCGCGGCCCTGTTCAGGCGTGCCCTGTATGGCGGATGGTGCAGTGGCGCTGGACATTCATGCCCCCTTCCTCACGACGCGCGGCGTCTGGTCGGGAGCAAGTGAAGGTATGGGCGGGTTGACTCTGCTTGATCTAAATCAAGCGCGGCTTGGTCCGGAAGCGAATCAAGACGGCTTCCAGCGCAGGGCATGGCCGCCGTTGGCAGGGATCAATGGCCAAGGCGGCAATTTGCTTAGCTTCGCTTGACAATAGTCAAGCGTCGATTGCCACGGCGGGTTAAGGTGTCGCGCGGGAGGTGAGCAATGCGGAGCCAAGATTTGGAGGAGATGCGGCGCATCCCCTTTTTCCAGCGTGTCGAACCTGACCAGGTCGAGGCCATGCTGCGCGGCGCCTTCCTGCAGCGGTTCCCAGCCCATGTCGAGCTGATCCACACCGGCGAGCCAGCCGACTTCCTGCACGTCGTGGTAGAGGGCACGGTCGAGATGTTCTCGCTTCACCGCGCCCGTGAAACAACGCTTGGCGTTTCGGGGCCAGGTGACAGCTTCATTCTCGCAGCCGTGCTGTTCGACCGCCCCTATCTCCAATCCGCACGGGCCCTGGTGGCGTCGCGGATTCTGATGGTGCCGGCGGACGCCGTGCGCCAGGCTTTTGCCGCCGATGCCGGCTTTGCACGGGCGGTCGCCGAAAACCTCGCTTTGGCCTATCGCGGCGTTATCAAGGAGTTGAAAAACCAGAAGCTGCGGTCCGGACTGGAGCGGTTGGCCAACTGGTTGCTAACGCATGACGCGGAGAATGGCTCTAGCGGGCATTTCGAATTCCCCTTCGACAAGAAGGTGCTCGCGGCACGCCTGGGCATGGCGCCGGAAGTACTGTCGCGGTCCTTCGCGGCGCTTGGCGCGTACCACGTCGTGGTGCAAGGTCCATCCGTCGTCATTCAAGACGTGGCCGCGCTGCGCAAGCTGGCTCAGCCCTGCTCCACCATCGATGGGACCAGCCTGTAGTGCATCGCCGATGCTGACGTCC